>JAUNND010000078.1 GCA_030531595.1 Eubacteriales bacterium
TTGTGGCGACCGAGAAGGGACTTGAACCCTCGACCTCCGGCGTGACAGGCCGGCGCTCTAACCAGCTGAGCTACTCGGCCACAGCAGAGATATAATACCTTAATCGCACCGATTTGTCAACACTTTTTTCAAAATTCTCATTCTTCTTCGACACTGAGCTTCATCAGTTTACTGAGACGGTAATTGAGCGTGCTCTTGCTCACCGGCGGGATAGAGAGCCTTGCGAGATCGGCAAGACTTGCCTCGGGGTTCGTTATGCGCAGTATCGCCGTGTCGCGGAGAGTATCGTCCAGAGCTTCCAGCCCATAGCGCTGAATGACGGACTTGATGACACGTATCTGATTTTGCGCCGCCGCAACGGTTTTATCGGCATTGGCGGCGTCACAGTTGATCTGGCGGGTGACGGTGTTGCGCATCTCCTTGTCCACCTTTGCCGTCATTACGTCCATTGCCGCGCCGCTGGCGCCGATCGCGGTGAAAAAGTCGGCGATCGCGTCGGCCTGCTTGAAATACAGCAGAGAATTTCCGGCACGGTGGGTCTCTCTGGGAGAAAAGCCCATATCCAGCAGCAGAGAATACACCTCGCGGCTGACACTGCGGTGCGGTGTGGCAAGCTCCAAGTGATAGCTTTTCTCGGGTGCGGTGACGCTGCCTCCGGCGAGAAAAGCCCCGCGGATAAACGCAGCCCTGTCCGCTTCATCCTCCAGCACGCCGAAGTTGACGTGGTGAGTCAGCATCGTATCTGCCTCCGCTCCGTAAGCGTCGAGAATAACGGCGATCTTCTCCTCGTCCGTTATCTCAAAGCTTCTCTTGCCGCGGCAGTTCTCGTCGGGAAGATAGTCAAAATTCAGCGAAAAGGCGCGGCGGAAAAGACGCGGCAGCCTCCGGGCAAAATCCGCGCCGGCAGTTATTATTCTGATGTCGGTGGGGGAAAAAGTGTTGCAGTACATCAGCACGCCGTAGCACTCCGCCACGGCAGTGCTTTTTTTGTCTATTCGCGTCTGACACAGCTCTGCCTTTACGTCCGATGAAAACGACATAGCCTGCCTCAATACTCAAAAATGTGGGGAAGCAGTTCGCTTAGCTTGTAGCTGACGTAACGTCCGCCGGACTTGGCGCAGAGCACCTCCATATCAGGAGAAAACTCCGCCAGAAACTGACGGCAGGCACCGCAGGGAGTGCACCAGCTCTGCGAGTCGGCATAAATGGCGATACGGACAAAGCTGCGGTGTCCCTCGCTGACAGCCTTGCAGCAGGCTGTGCGCTCGGCGCAGATGGTGCTGCCCAGAGCGGCGTTTTCCACGTTGCAGCCGGTAAAGACCGTGCCGTCATCACATTCCAATGCCGCACCGACGGCAAAACGGGAATAGGGGACATACGCGTTGAGGGAGGCGCTTTTTGCCATGGAGAGCAATTCTTTATCTGTCATAAAAGTATTCCGCCTTTCTTGATTTTCGGTCATTTATAATGGTCGGTGCAGCGTAACGGGGTACGCCGCGCTTGCGTTTACGGTGTGCGATATTGCACTTAGCTCGGATCACTCAATGATCTCCCAGCTCATGAAGTCGAACAGGGGATTACCGTAGTTGGGCTTGACGCCCTTGACGATACCGCGGTGCAGAATGATCTGCTGCTTTTCAAAGCCGATGGGAATGAGCATGGCGTTCTGCGCAATATAATCTGCAAGCATCGCGTAATTATATGCTCTGTCGGCATCGCCGGAGGTAAGGTAGGTCTTGATGTAGCTCTCGTAGGTCGTATCGGTTGAGCCGGAGTAGTTTATATTGGTGGTCTTTTCGCCCTCCTTGAGCTTGGGGCGTACCTGCAGGAGCTCTGTCAGATCAAAGTCGTTTCGAAGCTGGACTTCGCCGTAGTACATATCAAAGTTGCCCTCTTCCAGAGCTGTCATATAGTCCGTCCAGCTAAGCTCCTTGACGGTGATCTTCAATCCGATGGATTCCATATCCTCTGCAAAGCGGCGCACGACGCCGGTCTTCGCACTGGAATCGGAGCAGACGATGAAAACAAGCTCTATCTCCTGAGGAGTGCCCGACATATATTCAAGCCTGCCGTCCTCATCATAGTCCTTTACACCGGCATTTTCCAGAACGGTCATACACATATCGAGGTCGTAAAAAAGGGAACGGTTAAGCTCAGTCGGATAAGCGTCCGTGCCCGGGTACATCGGAACCGCCGATGCCACGCCGTTGCCGTGGAGGAGCGTTACAAGGTTGCTGCGGTCAAAGGCAAAGTTCATGGCATAGCGGAAGTTCGAGTATTTCCCCAGTACGCTCTGCTCGTTGAAGACCACATAGTGCATATTGGTGGTAGGATAGGTATGTATTTCGTTCGTATCGGCATAACCGATGTTGGTATAGCTGGACGGGTCGTTGATGACCACATCGATCAGCGAGTCCTCAAAGGCGGTCAAAGTGGACTGCGCGTCGGTGTATTCCTTCAGGTAGATGATGTCGATGGGGGGAGTCTGCTTTTCGTGCGTGATCTCGGTGACGTCCTCGTCCTCTTCCGACTGCACGAATACGGGATATCCCACATAGCCGTCATACGGTACGATGGCGGTATATTTGAACTTGCTTTCGGGGAGAGGGTTTCCCTCCTCGTCCACTTCCTCGTACTCGCAGTATTCCTCCGAATACATATACGGACCGCTGCCCATGGGGTAGGGATCGGGGAAGGTGCCGTATTTGATGATCGGCAAATTCATCAGCCTGTATAGCTGACTGTCACCGATACCGAGGGTCACATACAGAGTGTCATCGTCATAGGACGCGCCCTGAAAGCTTGCAAAGCGGCCTCTGTACCGTTCGGCGGCGCTGACGGCACGCTCTAAGGAATAGCGCAGATCGTTGGCGGTGACGGGAGTGCCGTCGTGGAAGGTGTGGGTGGTATCGATCTTGAACTCCCAGTAGGTGCAGTCGTCGTTGTGCGTCCAGTCGACAATGACGTTTTTGATGACGTTAAAATTCTCGTCGATCTCAAGCATATTCTCATACACCAGAGAGCATACAAGCTGATTGGAGTGATTGGTCGCAATGAGGGGGTTGAAGGAATAGTGCGAGTCGGAGTTGAGCGAAAAAACGTCGTCCAGACCGACAGCCTTTCTGATATCCGTGCCGCCGCTGGATTCAGGGATGGTGTCCATGGTGATCGCGGGCGTATAACCCTCACAGCCGCTTAAAACGACTATCATCAGCGCCATGATAAGGCAGATAATTTTCTTTGTGTTCAAAACAAGCCTCCGATTAAATCATAATGACTGCGCCCTGACTTCCGCGCTGCCCTTTGGAATAACGGTGCGACCAGTATTTGTCGTGACTGCAATAGGTACACTCATCTGAAATGTCGATATTGTCAGGGTTCAAGCCTAACTGCACAAGGCGGCGGGCATTTGCGGCACGCAAATCGACCATGAATTTGCCGTCTTCTCGGACTGTCCAAAGCCCCTCAACATCGCCGGAGAGATATGTCTCTATCGCTTCGGGCACGTCGCGGTCGGTCTCAAAGCAGCATTTCCCGATGGACGGACCGATGGCGGCGCAGATATTTCTTCTGTCCGCTCCCAAGCTCTCCATTTTTTCGACCGCGTTTTTCAGAATGTCCGTCACAGAGCTTCTCCAGCCGCAGTGTATCGCACCGGCGACCTTATGCACATCGTCGCACAGCAGCACCGGCACGCAGTCCGCCACGAAGCACCAGATAGGCAGACCCTTTTCAGCCGTCACGATACCGTCGCACTCATAGGGAACATTGGACATACATATATGCTTATCCGCTTCTGCGACGATCTTTACCTCGTTTTTGTGCACCTGTTTAGTTACCGCGCAGCCGTTTTCGTCCACGCCCATCAGAGCGCAGACCCTTCGCCAGTTTTCCCGCACATTTTCCGGTTCATCGCCCCGATTTGAGCCTAAGTTGAGGCTTGAAAGCGCACCCGTGCTCACCCCGCCGTAACGGGTCGTAAAGGCGTGGCGCATTTTTATTTTTGAGGACTTCATATAGATAAGTCCGTTTTCGTTGTGTTCGGTAAAGGACATAAGTTCTCCTGTTATAAGAATTTTAATTCGGCGATAAGCGTTTCAAGGCGTGAGGCAAATTTTTCGATATGGAGTCCGTCGATAAAGCGGTGATTGACCTCCATAGACATCGTAAGCTCAAGCCTCCTCCGATTTTCCGTATATTTTCCCCATGCGATCCTCGGGATATTGCTCTCGGCAAAGTCGGGAGAGAGCCGGTCAAATTCATTTGTCAGAGCCGTCATTCTGAGCGTCGGCAGACAGGAAAAGTAGGCAAGGTGATCCCCCTCGCTTTTCATGTCGATGAAGTCCTTCTGAGCGCGGCTCGTTTCCTTTGCCGCTTGGCAGAACGCGAGGATATCCCCGTGAGCGGGAAGCGAGACGATATGAAAAAGCTCGGAGTTTGCCTTTCTGTCCGTAAAGCTCGGCATCCGCTCATCGAGCAGATATATTTCTCCGTCACGGCAGGTGTATAAAAAGTTATCCGCGCTTTTCAGTGCTTCACAGCAGAGCCAGATCAATGAATAGTAAAACGAGCAGTCGTGTCTTTTTGTAAAAGCTTTCAGCTCCGTCACATCGACCGTAAAGCTGACCATATAAAACGGATCGGAAACGCCGGAAAAGAACTCGTACAGCTCCCGTCTTTCCCAAGTGCTTTTTTCGATTTTTTTCATACGCTTCTCCTGCCCGCTTTCTTTCCCTGATCTGCGCTCCGAACGGTTTCTGTTTTATATACGTTATAGCCCTCGTAGTGGTAGCTTGCGTCAATGCCCTTCATATACACCTCGCGGTCATCCACCCTATCGGTAAGAGCGGATTTCAGGAGTACCTTGATCTCAACATCCCTGATCGGACTGCGCTCCATCGCAAGGAGGTAGTCTTCCCTGTCTATAAGGCTCCAGTCTATCACCTTGCCGAGTTCTTTTTTCAGAATACAGTCCAGCCAGATGCGCATACTTCTGCCGTTTCCCTCGCGGAAGGGATGCGCGACATTCATTTCCACATACTTTTCAACGATCTCATCAAAGCTGCTCTGCGGCATTTTTGAAATACTATCCAATGCCGCGCCGAGATACATCACCGGCGCAAACCGGAAATTGCCTTTTGCTATGTTCACGGTACGCATTTCTCCCGCAAAAGCGTAGATCTCATCAAAAAGGTATCGGTGAATCATGGCAAGACCTTCAAAATTACCCACGGGAAAGGTATCTAGCAGACCGGTCTCAAACAGCTCCAGTGCCTTGATCTTGCTGAGCTTTTCTTCTGCGCGGGCAAGCTCGGCAGAGGAAGTGATACCGAGTTTGTTCTCCAAGGCCATATACCTTCTCCTTTCCTTCTATGGAAGATCGAGCTCCTCGCCGGTGACGGCGTCGAAAACAAAGCTTTCCGTTGTCTCGCCGCTTTCCGCTTCCACGGTTTTGTATACGATATGTCCCGCCGCTTCGTCCAGCGACAGCGAGCGGACATAGCGTTTTCCGCTTTCAAGGTATTCCGCCGTTCCTATCCAATACGGATATTCCCCTAACCGTTCGTCACGGATCAGCTCATTGGACACGTCAACACTGACGCCTGAATCGGTAAGCAGAACGATATTCAGATCTCTGTATTCTCCGATTTCGGCTTTGCGCCCGATGCTTTTCAGATAGGTCTCGGCATAGCTTCTTTCCTGCGACAGCAAGCCGTTGTATGCGCTGTCACAATGGAGTGCCGCCGAGCGGTATTTCAGCGGGAACATCCGCTTTATGCTTTCCGTATAATTCGCGCCGTCCTGCGGGTACTCGATTTCGAGCAGCTTATAATCGGAGCCGTCCTTTTCAAAGCTCAGCACGGCAGGAATTACCCCGCTGCCGGAAATTTTGATGAACATACCGTTCTGAAAGCCGTAGTTTCCGTACATGGTCAGAGCGTAGACCTTCAAATTACCGCCCGTCAGACTGCTTCCGAGGATCATGTGTCCTTCGCCGGAGCACTCGCCTTCAAGGTATCCGTTTTCATTATCCTGTATAATGGCTTTTGCAACGAGCGGGGAGAGCATTTCTTTCGCGGGAGCATTTTCCCCGCAGCCGGAAAAGGAAAACAGCATCGCTGCTGCCATAACCAACAGGATAATTTTGGCAAATTGCTTTTTCATAATGCTTCCTGCGCTCATTGCGTATTTTTTACGGTTTCAAAAAGTTTAACTGTTTCAAGATAATCCTTTTCCACATGGCTGAATGTTTTTTCCTTGTATTTTTTAAACTCAGTTTCCGCTTTTTTCATAGCCTGTTCGTGCGATACGGAACCATTCCCGACCAAAAGCTGTTCACCGGTCGATGTAAGAATACCGTCAAGATGCTTCGCCCAGTCTTTCATGGTCATTACTTGCTTTCGTTCAGCCTGCCGTTCCGCAAAATCAAGATATCCGGAAACAAGTTGGCCCATAGCACGGAGCTCTTTTTCATCGAGATAATTCTTTGCTGTTTTTGCCTCTCTGAGCGTTGGCTGATCTCCTGCAAAGGACATCAAACCCATGAATTCTTTTTCGGCATCGGCTCGGTGATAGATGACCTCCGCAGCGGTTTCCCCGGAAACTGCATAATGAATTTTATTTTGGACTTTCTTAAAAAACTCAACAGATTCATCTGCTTTGGGGTCATAGTCTATACTCGTTGCGTATATTTCAAGTACCTGTCTGTAAAACACCTTTTCGGACGCGCGGATGTCCCGGATGCGATCAAGTAATTCCTTCCAATATCCGCCTCTGCCTAAA
The DNA here is from genome assembly GCA_030531595.1 of Eubacteriales bacterium. Taxonomy (GTDB): domain Bacteria; phylum Bacillota; class Clostridia; order Oscillospirales; family Oscillospiraceae; genus Limivicinus. Next base: position 6,784 of record JAUNND010000078.1, read on the forward strand.
TTTTTCAGGCGTTCATCGTCCATGACAAAGCCTTTTTTCAGATATTCCTTTAACAAATTGCTTGCCCAGATACGGAACTGAACGCCGCGCTGTGATTTGACGCGGTATCCAACGGAAATGATCACATCGAGATTATAATAATCAACATTGTATGTTTTGCCGTCAGATGCAGTTGTTGCAAAATTTGCAACAACTGAATTTCTGTCAAGCTCGCCCTCGTCAAAAACATTTCTGATATGTCTTGAAATCGTAGACTTATCCCTTTGGAACAGTTCGCTCATCTGCTCCAAAGACAGCCATACCGTATCATTGTCAAAGGTGGTTTCGACCTTTGAAAGCCCGTCTTCGGTTGTATAAATAATGATATCTGTATTCACAAAACCATCCTTTATTGCCGAAATTTTTTCCGTTTATTCAGTTTGACTTAAACTTATCGAAATCGATAAGCTTGAACTCCACTCTCCACTCTTAACTCTCCACTCTGTTTACTCATTTCTCCCGCAGCATTCTTTATATTTGAGTCTCCGGCTGCCGTCCGCCTTCATCTTTCCGCAGGGGCAGGGGTCGTTTCTGCCGGGCTTGGGGGCTTTTTTCACGGGCTTTTTCTTCTCCGGCTCACCGCCGGCGTTGGCGGCGATATTTTTGGCGACGGCTTTACGCTCGATCGGTCTCTCGCGGCGCACCTCGGTGAGGAAGATGCGGCGCACGGTCTCCTCGCGGATGCCGTGGACCATGGCATCGAACATCTCAAAGCCCTCCTGCTTGTAAGCGTCGATGGGCTTGACAGAGCCGTAACCGCGCAGACCGATGCCGCGCTTAAGCTCGTCCATCGCGTCGATATGCTCCATCCAGTACTCGTCCACCACACGCAGCATCACCACGCGCTCGACCTCGCGCATGAGGGGCACGCCGTTATCGCCTACGCCGAAGCGCTCCTCACGGGCGGCATAGACCTTCTGTGCCAGCTCAAATACCTTGTCGCTGACCTGGTCGGGCTTGGCAAAGCCGTTGAAGGCGTCAATTTTAATAATGCCGTGGGGCAGAAAGAGCTTTTCAAAGGGCGCGAGAGCCGCGTCAAGCTGCTCCTGCGACTCTGCCGCCGCACCGCCCAGACCGTCGAGCACGGTGGAATCGACAAATTCCCGTACCATATTCATGATCTGCTCACGGATGTCCTCGCCGTCGAGAACCTTGCGGCGCTCACCGTAGATAAGCTCACGCTGCTTGTTCATGACGTCGTCGTATTCAAGCACTGTTTTACGGGTCTGGAAGTTGCGGGATTCGACGGTCTTCTGAGACTGCTCAATGGTGTTGGAGAGCAGATTGTGCTCCAGCGGAGTGTCCTCGTCCACCTTCAGCGCCTCCATCATGCCCATGATGCGCTCAGAGCCGAAAAGACGCATAATATCGTCGGTAAGCGCGAGGAAGAAGCGGCTCTCGCCCGGGTCGCCCTGTCGTCCGGCACGGCCTCTGAGCTGATTGTCGATACGTCTTGACTCGTGACGCTCGGTGCCGAGGATAAACAAACCTCCCGCGGCGCGGACCTTCTCCGCTTCCTCGTTTATAACGGTCTTGTGCGCATCCATGCGCTCGCCGAACAGCTTTCGGGCGGATAAAATATCCTCGTTGTCGGTGTCGGCATAGCCGGTGGCCTCGGCGATGATCTCGTCGGTATAGCCGGCCTTGCGCAGGTCGTTCTTGGCGAGGTACTCCGCATTGCCGCCGAGCATGATGTCGGTACCGCGTCCCGCCATGTTTGTGGCAATTGTGACGGCACCCAACTTGCCCGCCTGCGCAACTATCTCCGCTTCCTTCTCGTGGTACTTGGCGTTCAGAACGGTGTGCGGAACGCCTCTCTTTTTGAGAAGTGAGGAAATAAATTCGCTCTTTTCGATGGATACTGTACCTACCAGCACGGGCTGACCCTTTTCGTGGCAGGCGACTATCTGTTCGATTATCGCTTTGTTTTTTCCGTTTTCGTTTTTGTATACCACATCGGGGTTGTCGATACGGATAACGGGCTTGTTCGTGGGTATTTCGATAATGTCCAGCTTATATATGGCTTCAAATTCCTCCGCCTCTGTCACGGCGGTACCGGTCATGCCGGACAGCTTATCATAAAGGCGGAAGTAGTTCTGGAAGGTGATGGTGGCGAGGGTCTTGTTCTCCTTCTGAACATCCACGTGCTCCTTTGCCTCGATAGCCTGATGCAGACCCTCGCTGTAACGGCGGCCGAGCATCAGACGACCCGTGAACTCGTCGACGATGATGATCTCGCCGTCCTTGACGATGTAGTCTATATCGCGCTTCATGATACCGTGGGCTTTGAGCGCCTGATTTATGTGATGGGCGAGCGTGGCGTTTTCCATGTCGGCGAGGTTTTCAAGACCGAAGTGAGTCTCTGCCTTGGAAACGCCTCTTGCGGAGAGAGTGGCGGTCTTTGCCTTTTCATCCACAACGTAGTCGGCGTCCAGATCCTCGCTCTCCTCCTCCTTCTCGTCGATGCTGGCGTAGACCTTGACCTTTAAGCGGCGCACAAAATCGTCGGCCTGACGGTAGAGGTCGGTACTCTCATCGCCCTGACCGGAGATGATAAGGGGGGTACGCGCTTCATCGATAAGAATGGAGTCCACCTCGTCGACGATGGCAAAGGTATGCCCGCGCTGAACCATATGCTCTTTATACAGAGCCATATTGTCGCGCAGATAGTCAAAGCCCATCTCATTGTTGGTACCGTAGGTGATATCACAGTCGTATGCCGCACGGCGCTGATCGTTATCCAGATCATGGACGATAAGACCCACCGTCAGACCCATGAAGCGGTGTACCTTACCCATCCACTCGCTGTCGCGTCGGGCGAGGTAGTCGTTGACGGTGACGATATGTACGCCCTCGCCGGTGAGAGCGTTGAGGTAGGCGGGGAGAACGGCAACGAGCGTTTTGCCTTCGCCGGTCTTCATTTCGGCGATCCTGCCCTGATGCAGTACGATACCGCCGATGAGCTGTACTCTGAACGGCTTCATTCCCAGCACACGCCAGCTCGCCTCGCGCACGGCGGCAAAGGCCTCGGGGAGAATATCGTCGAGTGTTTCACCGTTGTCGAGACGGTCTCTGAACTCATCGGTCTTGGCCTTCAATTCGGCGTCCGAGAGAGACTGAAACTCCGGCTCCAATTTTTCAATTTTATCGGCTATCGGATAAACGCGCTTGAGCTCTCTGTCCGAATAGCTTCCGAATAACTTATCAAATAAACCCATTTCGATATCCTTTCGTACTACAGATAATTATACATTATGAATTATAGCACATATATGTGAACAAAAAAAGTCCCCTCCTGCGGTTTTTGCCATTCATTTTTCATCATCCGTCGTTCATTGGTCAATACTGACGCGCGGCAAAAGCCGCCGCAGATCACTGCGGCGGCCCGGCTTGTCAAAAAAGTGCATAGGCACTTTTTTGACTGCGCTTTCCGCCGAGTGTTT
>JAUNND010000079.1 GCA_030531595.1 Eubacteriales bacterium
CTGTAGGGCGGGGGCTTGCTCCCGACGTAACGACACGGAATGTTCAGTTTTACGGCGGGAGCAAGCCCCCGCCCTACAATGTGGAGCAGATAACCGTGCATTTTGTTGATGAGATGGGAATATAGGAGAATACTATGCCTTCAAATAAATTAGCGAGAACAAATGACGATATACAGTACGCCCTTTCAAAGCTCCTGCGCGAGGTAAAGGATCCCCGCATCGATCAGGGCATGATCAGCGTCACAAGAGTTGAGACAACAGGCGATCTGCGCTATTCCAAGGTCTGGCTGTCCGTCATGGGCATGAAGGACGAAAAGGAATTCAAACGCGGTCTTAAATCCGTCGGCGGCTGGCTGAGACATGAGCTGGGTCAGTCCCTCAACCTGCGTTACACACCCGAGCTTGTATTTGAGATAGACCACAGCATCGAGTACGGCGCACATATAAGCGACCTTATCAGCTCACTGGATATTAAGCATGACGAGGAAGAATGATGGATTATACAGAATGTGCCAAAGCTCTCAGGGAGAGAGACAATTTTATATTTCTGACTCACAGAAACCCGGACGGTGACACCTGCGGCTCCGCCGCCGCTCTTTGCAGCGTATTGAGAAGGATGGGAAAGACCGCTTATTTATACAATAATCCTCAGTTTTCGAAGAAGCTGCTGGCTTATGTGAGCGAGTATATCGCACCCGAGGACTTTAGGGGCGAGTGCATCGCAGCGGTCGACATCGCCGAGGAAAAGCTGTTCCCGTATGATTTCAAAGGAAAAGCGGATTACTGCATCGACCATCACCCGACAAACGCGCTTTATGCCGGAGATACGCTGCTGCACGCCGAGAAAGCCGCCTGCGGCGAGATTATTCTGGAGCTTATATCGGAGCTGGGACTTGAACCCACACAAGAGGAGGCGACGCTTCTCTATATTGCCATATCTACCGACACCGGCTGCTTCCAGTATTCCAATACGAATGCCGGAACCTTTGCCGCGACCGCAAAGCTTATGGCGCTGGGTGCCGACAATACAGGCGTCAATCTTAAATTTTTCCGCAAGGTCTCTCCGGCGAGAATAAGGCTTGAGGGGATGATCTATTCCTCCATGCGCTATTTCAGAAATGACACAGTGGCGTTTGCGGTCGTTACCCGGGATATGATGCTCAGAAGCGGCGTCTGCGATGACGATATGGACGATATTTCGGGTCTGCCGGGCAGAAACGAGAAAGCATCAGTGAGCATCACCGTTCAGGAGAAGGAAGACTGCTGCCGTATTTCCGTGCGCTCCGCCCCTTCCGTCAGCAGCAGCGATATCTGCGCCCGTTTCGGCGGCGGAGGACACCGTACCGCTGCCGGCTGCATCATCAAGGCAAGCCCCGACGAGGCGGTGGAAATGCTTATGAAGGTCGTTGAAGAGGTCTTGCAATGAACGGGATACTCCTTGTTGACAAGCCCTCCGGCTGGACGAGCAGCGATGTGGTGATAAAGCTCAAGGGAATACTGCATCAGCGAAGAATAGGTCACTCCGGAACGCTTGACCCGATGGCAACGGGACTGCTTGTGATATTTGTCGGCAGAGCCACCCGCGCAGTGGAGTTTGCCGAGGCTCATTCAAAGAGATATATCGCCGCTCTGCGCTTAGGCGATGTCACCGACACACAGGATATAACAGGCAACGTCATTTCACATAATGATGTTGACATAACACAAGAACAGCTTGAAACCGTTCTCTCGAAATTCAAGGGCGACATTGTTCAGATACCGCCGATGTATTCAGCCGTAAAGGTCAACGGACAGCGGCTGTACAAGATCGCCAGAAGCGGCGGCGAGGTGGAGCGCAGGGGCAGAGAGATAAATCTTTCCGACATTTCGGTCATCGGGAAAGACGGCGAAGACTATATTTTAGACGTTTCCTGCTCCAAGGGAACCTACATCAGAACTCTGTGCAATGACATCGGCGCCTCTCTCGGCTGCGGCGGGTGCATGAACTCACTAAGACGCATAAGAGCCGGTGAATTTTCGGTTGAGAACGCTCATACGCTTGACGAGATAAAGGAAAAAGCGGCAGCGGGTGAGGCGGAAAGCCTTTTATTGCCGGTGGACTCGCTTTTTTCATACGCGGGCAAACTGAGGGTCGGTGAAGACTGCGAGAAACGTATCCGCACGGGTACGGACTGTAAGGTAAAGGCGGAAAACGGCGAATACCGCGTATATTCCGAAAGCGGTGAGTTTCTGATGCTCGGCAGAGTTGAAAACGGTATTCTGAAAACAGTTAAGAGCTTTTTTGAAGTTTGAGGTCTTATGGCAGATATAAAAAGAGTTATCGCGCTGGGGTTCTTTGACGGAGTTCACCGCGGACACGGCGAGCTTCTGGGCATGGCGAAGCGCAGAGCGGCTGAATACGGCATGATACCCTCGGTACTGAGCTTTGATGTTCACCCGGATACGCTTATCTTCAACAGCGAAGTGAAGCTTATCAACAGTGCGGAGGACAGACGGGATATAATAAAGCGTATCTACGGCATTGAGGATGTTGTGTTTATTCATTTTGACAGACGCATGATGTGTATGCCGTGGCGCGAGTTCATCGACTGCATGGTTTCGGAGCTGAATGTGGGCAGGATAGTCATGGGCCATGACTTCTGCTGCGGCTACAAGGGCGAAGGAAAAGCGGAGCTTTTAAGCGAATACTGCATCGAAAAGGGCTTAGGCTGCGACATTATCCCCGCGCTGTGCGTTGACGGGAGAGTCATCAGCTCCACATGGATACGTCAGCTTCTTGACAGCGGAGATATTAAAACGGTCAACCGCCTTTTGGGTCATCCGCATACGCTGACAGATACAGTCCGCTCCGGCTACCATTTAGGCACGTCCATGGGCACGCCCACGGTCAATATGCTTTTCCCGAACGGCGTGCTTGTTCCGAAGCGCGGCGTGTATGCCTCAAGGGTGTGCATTGACGGCGGTGAGGTGTACATGGCGGTCACAAATATCGGCGTCCGCCCCACGGTCGGCAACGGCGACGATGTCAGCGTTGAAAGCCACCTCTTAGGCTTTTCCGGCAATCTCTACGGGAAAAAGGCGAGACTTGAGCTGCTTGACTATATAAGAGAAGAAAAAAAGTTCGACAGCCTTGATAAGCTGTCGGAGCAGATAAAGAAGGATATAGAAATAACTGTCAGATTGTATAGACAGACTATAAGTAAGTAACATTTTGAGAGGTCGCTATAATGAATAACGGTATTCGGGAATTGTATATTCGTGACTACAAGGGCATTCACGATCTGACGCTTTCAAAACTGGAAAAAATCAATATTTTAACCGGCAGCAACAACAGCGGAAAAACAAGCATCTTAGAGCTTATATATACCGTTGATCAGCCCGATGCTATCAGAAAGTGGCTTCTGGGAGCGAGAATAGAGGGAGATTATTCTTCTTTGACGCTCTTTGAGGGGCTTAATAACCTGTTTCCCGCCGATAAAGATGAAAAGGCTTTTTCATATTCTTTTACCGACTCAATGGGAAAACTTAACTCTGTCGATGCGGCGGGCACCTTGATCGAGGAACAGCTCTCTCAGACTCAGATCGAGAAAATAAACGGTTTTATGGCAAGTGCCAAAAGCAGCAGAACAGACCATATTTACAGAGATGTCCACGGCTTACAGTTAAGCATCAGAAAAAACGGGGAAGAGCTTGTAAACGACACCGTATATGATTTTCAATACCGCATTCTCAGCACGCCAATAAAGAAAAAATCCAATGTAGTATATCTGTCACCCTTTGCACATCAGGATTTTTCCAAATACCTGAATGAAATTTTAAGCAATTATGAATACTATGGAAGAATGATAGACCTTCTGCAAATTTTTGACTCGGATATTGCGGGAATTAATGCAATAAAGTCAGAAAGACTGCACAGCACCTCGTATCAGCTCATGTCAAAGGCTTTCGGAAAAACTCTCCCCGTCAGTGCATACGGGGACGGAATGAAGAAAGCGATAGTACTTCTCGGCGCACTTATCGAAGCAAAGGACGGTATTCTTCTTGTTGATGAATTTGAAACCGGAATTCATACTTCCGCTATGGATAAGGTCTTCAAAGTCCTCTTAGACGGCGCGGAAAAATTCAATGTTCAGATCTTCCTTTCTTCTCACAGCGAGGAGGCGATCAATAAGGTGCTGAAGCTTGAACACTCAATGCACGAGCAGATGAATTTATATACGCTTTATAAGCATAACGGGAAAAACTATGTCAGGTGTCTGGATGCCGCTCATGCTGTTGTTGCAAGAGACAGTTACGGAATGGAGCTGAGATAATGAACGGTATTATACTTTGCGAAGGCTCGACCGATTATGCAATTTTGCAATACTATATGGCAAGAGTCAACAACTGGCATGACGGAAAAAGCGGAAAGTTCAAATACAGAGAGCATAATAAAGTGCATAAATCAAGGACTCTTTTAAGAAACGGCGATGAACTGACGATTGCCGCAGTCGGAGGCTGCGGCAATCTGAAAAAAGGTCTTGTAAGTGTTCTGGACAGCAACTGTATTTCAGCACCCGACCAGACAGATGTATATAACAAAATCGTAATATTGACCGACAGAGATGAAACCTCTACGGAAGAAAGCTTCATATCGGACATTCTCGAAGCTTTTAAAATGTATTCGGTAACTGCGGAAAGCACCTTGGAAAATAACAAATGGGTAAGCTGCAAAATGCCCAACAGCTTCGGAGAGAACATTGATTTTCAAATTCTGCTCCTTATAGTACCCTTTTATGAAAAAGGTGCGTTGGAAACCTTTCTGCTCAATGCGGTGGCAAATGAAGATGATTACGATGCTCAAATAGTGAGTCAGTGCAGCCGCTTTGTTGATACTACCGACACGGAACGAAAATATCTGACAAAGCGGAGATACATAACAAAAGCAAAATTTGATGCGTTTTTCTGCATAAGAACTGCGGCGGAACAATTTGAAGAACGGCAAAGCATTCTGAAAAATGTTCCGTGGGAGAACTACCAAACCGTACAGGAGTGTTTTTCGCTGCTGGGTGAGCTGTAAAAATAACAGGTGCCGATTAAGCTCGACACCTGTTTGTTTTATTTTGCCGGTCGGTTTTTCCTTACGCTGTGCCCTCTGCCGCGGCGTCTTGCCTGCTGAGCCTTGACCTTATAGAAGTCGATCGTTTCGGCGGTCGCCTCATATACCAGCTTGTTTGCCGCCCATGTGTTGTCGAGTCCCTTGTGAAATCTGGCACGCACCAGAAACGGACCGTGTTCTTCGCAGGAATAGATGTTCATGTAGCGCTGATCGCCCTGATTGATCCATTTGAGGCAGGCCGTCCCGCCGCCGCAGACGGGGCAGGGGAGAACGGTAAGCTTTTCGTCGTTGAACGCCGCGGCCTTGCTCTCATAGCCGTCAAAGCTCTCATGAAACAGGGCTTCCTCGGCAGGATTTTCCACGGGGGGCTTGTAATTCGGCATACGAGCCGCGAGGATCCTGTCGGCCTCGGGGTAAAGGCGCAGCCCTTCTTCCATATCGAGCTTTGTGCAGACTAAAGCGGTGTTGTAGGCGTCACCCAAAGCGTCATGCGCGACTCTTGTCTGCTCTATCTCAAAATGCTCCATCGCGCTTGCGAGAGATTTCTGATTTTTGTCTCCGCCGGTCTGCATATTATATATGGGCTGAAGGTTTATCCACTCATGTATCCAGTCCCAGTCGAGATCGTGGATGATGATGTTCTGCTCCATGATCCCCTGATCGTCGCAGCCCCATGTGATAAAGGTCACATCGTCGCCGCAGAAGGCGCGAAACTGCTCCATCGCATCGGGGAACGAGAGCCCCTGCGCCAGTCTCTCCTTGTCAAAGCCGGTGATCTTCTTGACCTTGTAGTGCATACGGCGGAAGTATACGGGCTTAACGTCAATGGTAAATTCCTCGGCAGGCTGCATATTCTCGTCGAGACGGACGGCGCCGATCTCTATTATTTCCCCTCTCAGGTGGATGGGAAGCTTATTGAAAACGGAGGACTGGGAACTCATCGCCTGATTCCATTCCAGATCCACCACAACATAATTCATAGGTATAATTCCTTTTCAAAAAAACTCTATCCTACATTATAACACAGGCGATTTGTTATTGCAAAGAAATTTGAAATATATTTTGCCAAATTGTTATGGCTGTGGTAAAATGAAGCGATATTTAAGCAGGGGTCATTTATTATGAAGTATTTTACTGTTTCGGATATAGCGAAAATTACCGGCGGAACGCTCACCGGCGAGGGAAACGCCGAGGTCGGCGCGATCGTTGTTGACAGCCGCAATGTAAAAAAAGGAGACCTGTTCGCCGCCTTCAAGGGTGAAAAGTCCGACGGACACGACTATATTCCGACCGCTTTTGAAAAGGGCGCGTCCTGCTGTCTTGCCGAGAGAATACCAGAGGGAGTACGGGGGAGCGTCATAGTTGTGGACAATGTACAGTCGGCTATCGAAAAAATAGGAAAAGCCTGCCGTGAAAAGCTGAACATACCGGTCATCGGCGTCACAGGCAGCGTCGGCAAGACGACCGCGAAGGAAATGGTCTGGGCGGTGCTTTCGCAACGCTTTAATACCCTGAAAACCGAGGGAAACCACAACAATCAGATCGGTGTACCGATGACGCTCTCACGCATTGAACGTGAGCATGAGGCGGCGGTCGTTGAGCTGGGTATCTCGGGCTTTGGTGAAATGCGTCTGCTCTCGTCGATGGCGCGGCCTACGGCGGCTCTGTTCACATACATCGGCCACGCTCACCTTGAATTCCTGCATGACCTTGACGGAGTGTTTGCCGCAAAGACCGAAATGCTTGAAAACATGGACGAGGACGCGCTAACGGTCATAAACGGCGATGATGAAAAGCTCAGACAGCTTGCTTACCGCAAAAATCTCATTTCTTTCGGACTGAATGAGAACAATGATGTACGTGCGGAAAACATAAAAGCCTGTACCGACGGCACGACCGAATGTACGATCCTGTACGGAGAGAGAAAAATCGATGTAAAAATTCCGGCATACGGGCAGCATATGGTCTATGCCGCTCTGGAGGGCGCCGCCGTCGGCTTTGCGATGGGGCTTAGCGGCGAGGAGATAAAAAACGGAATAGAAAGCTATCAGACCGTGGGCAGACGCGGCGCGGTGACCGATACCGGCTTTATAACCGTGATCGATGACTGCTATAACGCCAATCCCGACTCCATGAAATGTGCCGTCGACTCTCTTATGCGTATGAGCGGGAGACACGTGTGCGTTGTGTCCGATATGCGGGAGCTGGGCGAAAATTCGGAGGAGATGCACCGGCAGGTCGGTAAGTATATGGCGGAAAAGGGCGTGGAGCTTGTTCTGTCCTGCGGTCCCATGAGCCGTTTTCTCTGCGAAGAGTCAGGAGAGAGAGCCGTTTGGTTCGAGGAAAAACAGACGCTTATCGACTCGCTTGAAAAATATACTGAGAAAGGCGACTGCGTGCTCGTAAAGGCTTCTCTGGGAATGCACCTTGAGAATGCCGCCGAGGCACTCAAAATGATGAAAAAATGATCACCACACTGCTTTTTGACCTCGACAATACCGTACTCAACTTTGACAGCGGCGAGAAGGCGGCACTTAATGAGTCGTTCAGAGCTTTCGACATCGAGCCGACGGAGGAGCTGCTGGAGGAGTACCACCATATAAACATAAAATACTGGGAAAAGCTTGAACGCGGCGAGCTGAGCCGCATTGAGGTGCTGGAGGGCCGCTTTGACGAGCTGTTTGAAAAACGCGGCATTTCCTGTACCGGCAGGCAGATACAGAGCACCTATGAGCACGCTCTGGCAAATTACCACGACTTCATGCCGGGCGCCGAGGAAACGCTTGAAGCTCTGAGCGGCAGATACGATATGTATATCATCTCAAACGGCTGCGCGGAGATACAGGCACAGCGTATCTGGGACGCACGCCTTACGAGATTTTTCAAAGACTTTTTCGTATCCGAGAACATCGGCTTTGATAAGCCGGATAAGAGATTTTTCGATTACTGCGCAGAACATATCCCGAACTTTCAGCCGGAAAATGCCCTTGTCATAGGCGACTCTCTTACGTCCGATATACGCGGCGGGAACAATGCGGGCATAAAAACCTGCCTGCTGAGTTTGAAAAAGAACCCGAATTTTGATACGGTCAGACCCGATTTTATGATATTTGAATTGTCTGAACTCGAAAAACTTCTTCATAATTTAGCATAATATACAAAATATGTACTTAAACTTTGGCACAAATGCGTGATTGAAAAAAATAAAACTGATGATATAATACATAAAAAGTGAAAACAGAGTGCCTGTTTCGGGCACTCTGTAATTTGTTTTTCAGGATGGAAGCCATGAGTGAATTTTTAGCCAGTCTGAGAGAACTGAATATATGGTCTATGATGCTGCGTATACTGCTCGCCATGGTCATGGGCGGAGTTGTCGGTCTGGAGCGCGAGAAAAAACGCCGTGCCGCAGGATTTCGTACTTATATGCTGGTGGCGGTCGGCGCGGCATTGACCGTTATGCTCAGTCAGTATCTGCACATCATGGTTCACACCGTCTGGGCGGATGTGACAGCGGAAATCGGTGGGAAGACGGACGTGTCCCGTTTCGCGGCAAAGGTCACCAACGGCGTGGGTTTTCTGGGCGCGGGTACGATCCTTGTGACCGGTCGACAGGAGGTAAAGGGACTTACTACGGCAGCCTGCCTCTGGGCTTCCGCCTGCATGGGAATTGCCATAGGAGCCGGCTTTTACGAGTGTATGCTGGTTGGCAGCATTCTGATCGTTATCAGTATGGGCGTTTTTCCGGCGCTGGAGGACTATGTTATTGAGCGATCCAAAAATATGAATATCAGGCTGGAGATGGATTCGCTGGAAGAGCTCGGCAATATCATAGCCCAAATGAAATCCGAGAGTATAAAGCTTTATGATGTGGAGATCGAAAAGGACGTGCAGAGCTATATTACAAGGTTTTCAATTTATATATCGGTAGGACTGCCAAAAAAGAGACAGCACGCGGAGGTATTGGCAAGACTTTCTTCTTTTAGCGGCATTGTTGCCATAGAAGAAGCGTAAGGGGGAGAAAAAATGCTTAAATGCTTTGATTTTGCACGGAATATGGGCTTTTTTGCCATAACCGTGCGGCTTGTATTTGCCGTGCTCTGCGGCGGCCTGATCGGTATGGAGAGAGAATACAAGCGCCGTCCGGCAGGTTTCCGTACCCATATCCTTATCTGTCTCGGCGCGGCGGTGACAACGCTTACAGCGCAGTATCTTTATCTTGAGCTGAAGCTCTACACCGATGTGGCACGACTCGGCGCGCAGGTGGTCGCGGGGATAGGCTTTATGGGCGCAGGCACGATCATCGTGACAAACCGCCAGCGCGTGAAGGGACTGACGACGGCGGCCGGACTGTGGACGTCGGCGATCATCGGCCTTGTCTGCGGCGCGGGTTATCTGGAATGTGCCATTTTTGCGACCGCTATGGTGCTCGCGGCGGAAATCTTTCTCATAAAGCTGGAATACCGCTTTGCCAAAAAGAAAAAAGATGTCAATATTTATCTTGAGTACAGAAACGCAAATACGATCGAGTGTGTCATGAAGGTTCTTCGGGAAAGAAATATCCGTATTGACGGGCTTGAGATCACAAAGGTAGGCGGTGAAAACGGAGAACTCAGCTATCATGCGGTCATGGCGCTGACGGCTTCCGCCGGACAGCTCGACGAAGAGATCGCAAAGGAACTCACCTCCATCGACCAAATCATCACGGTCGAAGAGCTGTAAGCAGCCTCCACACCGCGTTAATACCGCCCCCATGGGGAAAAAGAGAAAAAACCGTGTTTTGCACAGGCACATTCTGTCTGCGCAGGACGCGGTTTTTTTCTGCGTTTCGATATCCTTTGCGGCGTGAAAACGTGGAAGAAGACGTAATCATGTTTACATAATTGTTATACGAATATTTTACATTTATTCCCACATTATTGCATAAAAAAATTTAAAATAATTCTTGCCAATGCTTGCTTATTGTGGTAAAATAACTCAAAATATCTGAGAAGAGGAAAGAAAGGAGTTGACATAAATGCTTGGATCGGGCACAATCTTAGCACGCACGCACGCACGCACG
>JAUNND010000080.1 GCA_030531595.1 Eubacteriales bacterium
TCAGCTATGTTTATCAGCTATTAGGAAAGGCAGGTGCAGTGCATGGAGAATACATCGGATTATGTAATTGAAATGCTGCATATCACCAAGGAGTTTCCGGGAATAAAGGCCAATGACGACATAACATTACAGCTCAGACGCGGTGAAATCCACGCGCTTCTGGGTGAAAACGGCGCAGGAAAGTCTACGCTGATGAGCGTTCTGTTCGGGCTGTATCAACCGGAAAAGGGAGAAATTCACAAAGACGGGAAAAAGGTCGAGATCAATTCCCCAAACGATGCCACCGCGCTCCATATAGGAATGGTGCATCAGCATTTCAAGCTGGTGGATGTTTTCACTGTGCTTGATAATATCATCCTCGGCGCAGAGGATACAAAAAGGGGATTTCTGCAGAAAAGAGCGGCTCGTGAAAAGGTCAGGGAGCTGTCCGAGAGATACGGTCTGCGCGTGGATCTGGACGCAAAGGTCGAGGATATCACCGTCGGTATGCAGCAGCGCACTGAGATCCTCAAGATGCTCTACCGCGACAACGAGATACTGATCTTTGATGAGCCTACCGCCGTCCTTACTCCGCAGGAGATCGACGAGCTGATGCAGATCATGAAAAATCTTGCCGCAGAGGGCAAGTCCATTCTCTTTATCTCACATAAGCTTAACGAGATCATGACCGTTTCCGACAGAGTCACCGTTTTGCGTAAGGGCAAATATGTCGGCACAGTCGAGACAAAGGACACCGACAAGCAGCAGCTTTCCAACATGATGGTCGGCCGTCCCGTGCAGCTCGTTGTGGACAAGACTCCCGCCAAGCCCACCGATGTGGTGCTGCACGTGGAAAATATGTGCGTTGCCTCCAAGCGCCATAAGAACAACGCCGTCAACAATGTCACCTTCGATGTGCGCCGCGGCGAGATCGTGTGTATCGCCGGTATCGACGGCAACGGTCAGACAGAGTTTGTCTACGGTCTTTCGGGACTTGAACCGCTGTCCGGAGGCAGGATCGTGCTCAACGGCGAGGAGATCGAAAATCTCTCCATCCGCAAGCGCGGCATAAACATGAGCCATATCCCGGAGGACAGACACAAGCACGGTCTTGTTCTTGATTTCACGCTTGAGCAGAATATGGTGCTTGAAAGCTATAAGGATCCGCGTTTTGCAAACGGCGGATTCATAAAATTCGGCTCGATCCGCGAGTATTCCGACAAACTGATCGAGCAGTATGACGTTCGTTCCGGTCAGGGCAGCCTTACACCGACAAGAAGTATGTCCGGCGGCAACCAGCAGAAGGCTATCATCGCCCGCGAGCTTGACCGCAATAAAGATCTTGTCGTTGCCGTTCAGCCTACCCGCGGCGTCGATGTCGGCGCAATCGAGTTCATCCACAAACAGCTCGTTACCCAGCGCGACGCGGGAAAGGCGATACTGCTCATTTCCCTTGAGCTTGAAGAAGTCCTGAGCCTTTCCGACCGCATCCTCGTCATGTATGAGGGCGAGATCGTCGGTGAGCTTGATCCCGGGAAGACCACCGCCCAGGAGCTCGGACTCTACATGGCCGGTGCAAAACGTCAGGAACAGGAGGGCAAAGCCGTATGAGCGAAAACAACAGCTTCTGGCAGAGAGACTCGGTAAAGAGCCTTCTCGCCTCGATCATTTCCATTCTCATCGGTCTCATTGCAGGCACACTGCTTATTGCCGTCGTCGGCTTTACCAACGAGAACATGGGCGGCAAAGCCGTGTGGGAGGGCGTTCGCCTTGTGCTTTTGGGCGTTTTCTCTACCGGGCGTGACGCCGCAGGCAACCTGACCTTCGGTTTCAACCCCGTAAGCATGGGCAATATGTTCTTCCGCGCCATTCCCCTTGTACTCACCGGTCTGTCCGTTGCCATCGCATATAAGACCGGACTTTTCAACATCGGCGCTTCCGGACAGTATCTTGCCGGCACTGCCGCGACACTGTTTATCGCCCTGTCCGTTCCCGTGGGCACGCTGCCTTCCGGTGTGATCTGGCTTCTGGCCTTCATCGGCGGTATGCTCGCCGGTGCGCTGTGGGGCGCCATTCCCGGTGCGCTGAAAGCACTTCTAAACATAAACGAGGTCATCGCCTGCATCATGACGAACTGGATCGCAGCCAACCTTGTCACATGGATGTTTGACGCCAGTAATCTGAAAAATGCCGTCGAGGGTACAAAGACCGCATATATCTACAAGACAACCTACGGCCGCGTGGTCGAGGACGGCGTGACCACCTATGTGTCAGGCAAGGGCGTGTCCACTCCCAAGATGTTCCTTGACAAGCTGTTTCCCGGTTCTCAGATCAACGGCGGTATCATTATTGCCGCACTGCTTGCGATCATCGTCTATGTCATGCTCAACAAGACTACCTTCGGTTATGAGCTCAAGGCCTGCGGCTTCAACCGCCATGCCGCCAAGTACGCGGGCATCAAGGACAAGAGAAATATAATCCTCTCCATGGCCATCGCAGGCGCTATGGCCGGTGCGGCCGGCTCCCTTTATTATCTCTCCGGCAATACAGAGTTTTTCTGGTCCACCTATCAGTCTCTTCCCGCTGAGGGCTTCAACGGCATCGCCGTGGCTCTGCTGGCTGTCAACAACCCAATCGGAGTTGTTTTTACCGGTATATTCATGTCCATGCTCAATATCGCCGGTCTCCAGCTTAAAAACCTCACCTCCTACAACGAGTACATAACGGATGTTATTATCGCCGTCATCGTCTACCTCTCCGCGTTCTCCCTCGTCATCAAGATGTGGCTTTCCAGAAAGAAGAAGGTCATAGCCCTTCGCGCCGTAGAGGAACGGGGAGAGCAATCAGCCGCAGAAAGAAAGGAGGTCAGCAAGTAATGCCGTTTCTTATCCGATCAACATTGGTTTATGCCATCCCGCTCATGATCGTGGCTCTGGCAGGTGTTTTCTCCGAGCGCAGCGGTATTATCAACCTCGCTCTGGAAGGTATCATGATATTCGGTGCGTTCATCGGTGTTCTGTTTGTACGCATCATGCAGTCCGCGGGCTGGTTTGACGCAGCCAAGGCGGCCGGCTCCTGGATGACTTTGCAGGGCTATCTGATGCTGGCGATGCTCGTTTCCGCCGTCCTCGGTGCGGTCTTCTCGCTGCTGCTGGCTTTCGCCGCCATAAACCTCCGCGCTGACCAGACCATCGGCGGCACCGCTTTGAATATGCTCTCTCCCGCTCTTGTTCTGTTCTTTGTCCGCATCATGGCAAAGCAGAACGAACTGCTGCTGCTCAGCGGTGACAGTGCTTCGTGGTTCATGATCAAAAAGACCATGCTGGGCTATGACAAGAAAGCAAAGCTGGGCTTTTTCGGCTCCACCTTTATCGACAAGGTGTATCTGACTACCTATGTCTGCATCCTCGTCTTTATCATCCTTTCGATCATTCTCTATAAGACCCGCTTCGGACTGAGACTGCGCTCCTGCGGCGAAAACCCTCAGGCGGCTGACTCTCTGGGTATCAATGTCACAAAGATGCGCTATGCGGGCGTGTGCATTTCCGGCGCACTGGCGGGCATGGGCGGCTTTGTCTACTCCGTCACCACCGCCAACTGTTCGGCAAACGGCGACGTTGCGGGCTTCGGCTTTTTGGCTTTGGCGGTCATGATATTCGGTAACTGGAAGCCGTTGAATATTGCGGGCGGTGCGCTGCTGTTCGGTCTGTTCAAGTGCGTGGCGGCGTCATACTCCACCCTTGACATCAACGGCGACGGCGTGTTTGCTCTGGCAAACGCAGGCATCAGCTCCCATGTTTACAGGCTGCTGCCATATGTCATCACTCTGCTTGTTCTGGCATTTACATCCAAGTCCTCCCGCGCTCCCAAGGCGGAGGGCATACCCTACGACAAGAGCAAGCGTTAACAGTGTGGAGTGTGAAGTTCGGAGTGTGGAGTTAAAGAGCGGAATTTCTCCGCTCTTTGCTCTTTTCTTCCGTATCATAATTTACCGATCCGTAGGGCGGGGGCTTGCTCCCGCCGTACAGTAAAAAGGAGTAAGGTTGAAACAAGTTTCAGCCTTATATTACAAGCCACTTTTCTCGCCGCTAAAGCGGCAACCGAAAAGCATGGCATATTATGACCATTCCTTTTTTATGGTCATTTTGTGCCTTAAAGCGAAGCGGAAAGGAATGGTCATAACTATGAACAAATACCTCGATATATCCCCCGAAGTGAAGGCGGCGCTTGATGCGGGCAAGCCGGTAGTCGCCCTTGAAAGCACCATTATCTCCCACGGTATGCCTTATCCGAAAAACGTGGAGACCGCTCTTTTGGTTGAACAGACCGTCCGCGAAAACGGCGCCGTTCCCGCCACTATTGCCGTCATCGGCGGCAGACTGAAGGCGGGTCTTTCTCATGAGGAGATAGAACACCTCGGCAAAGCGGGCAGAGCCGTTACAAAGGCGAGCCGCCGCGATCTGCCGACCCTCTGCGCAAGAGGCATTGACGGCGCGACCACCGTCACCACCACCATGATCATCGCCCATATGGCGGGAATTAAAATTTTCGCCACCGGCGGCATAGGCGGTGTGCACCGCGGCGCGGAGACTACAATGGATATCTCCGCCGATCTGGAAGAGCTGGCACAGACTCCCGTTATGGTCGTGTGCGCGGGTGCCAAATCCATCCTCGACCTCGGACTGACCCTTGAATATCTGGAAACGCACGGCGTCCCCGTTATCGGCTACGGCACCGATGAGCTGCCGGCGTTCTATACGAGAAAGAGCGGCTTCGGTGTTGATTACCGCGTGGATTCCCCCGCAGAGCTTGCCGCCATGTTCAGAGCACAGAGAGAGCTTGAATATAAAGGCGGTATGCTTGTGACCAACCCCATCCCCGAGGAATATTCAATGGATAAGACCGTCATTGACGCCGCTATCGAGGAAGCCCTCCGACAGTGCGCAGCTCAGGGCATAAAGGGTAAGGATACGACGCCCTTCCTGCTTGCCAAGGTGGTTGAGCTTACGGGCGGGGACAGTCTGGAGAGCAACATAAAGCTCGTTATGAACAACGCCCGCGTTGCCGCACTGACGGCAGCCGCTCTTGCAGAATAAAAGAGGTATCCGCCATGCTTACTTATGCAAATTCTTTCTCCTGCTCTGCAAACAAGAGCAAGACCGAGTATGTTCTCACCTTCCGCCAATGCAGCCCCATTATCGATGAAAAGGGCGCGAGCAAAGGCACGAACATCGAAACCGTATCGCAGATCGTTCTGAACGCCGAGGGCGCAGTCGGGCTGTGCGCACTGCTCAATACGATTTTGAGCAGCGGTCAGCAGAAGGAGTAAAAGTATGGTCACAAAAATGAAGGCCGCCGTATTTTCCGATACGCACAGCAATACAGCCCTTATGGTCGAGGCCGTGAGACGTACCCGCCCCGATATGATCATTCACCTCGGCGACCATGAGCGGGACACGGATATCCTCCGGCGGGAATTTCCGGATATCCCCGTTTACTCCGTCTGCGGCAACTGCGATTTTGCGCCGACGTCTCCGCTGACGGATATCGTACCGATGGGACCGGTAAAGGCGCTCATATGCCATGGTCACAGCTATGGCGTAGAATATAACAATGTTGACCGTCTTGTGTATGCTGCGCAGGAACAAAACTGCTCTCTCGCCATGTTCGGGCATACCCACAGCGCCTACAACGGCGAAGCGGGCGGAGTAAAGGTCATTAATCCGGGTACTGCCGGTAAGGGCAGACATCTTACCTATGCATTCATAGAGGTGTTCGATAACGGCGGAATCGCAAGTGAAATACGGGAACTGTAACGGAAAACGGCGCGTCAGTCGACGCGCCGTTTCCGATTATTTATTATCATTGGAATGGGGTTTTCCGTGATAGTATCTGCGGTGATTTTTGGGTCTGAAGGGCTTATCTCCGCTCTTTTCCGTTCCTTTTTCCGCACTCTCCGCTTTGACGGGCTTTACGGCAGCCTTGTGAGCTTCGGGCACGGCTTTTTCAGCGCTCTGCTTTTTGCTCTCCTCAGCGATCCCGGGACGGCGATGAGACTTGTTGCGGCGATACGGACGCTCGCGCCTGTCTGCGTTCTCCGCTCCTTCGCCCTTTTCACTCCTCACTGTCTTGGCGGGCAGCTTGACTTCCTCCGGTTCCTTCTCGGGCTTTGCGCTCCTGTCATCCCTGCCGCTCTTGCCGCGGCGTTTCTGACGCGACGGATCACGCACCTTGCTCACGGGGACTTCAACAGTGTCAGATTCCCTGACGGGAGCCGGCTCTTCCCACGTATCAAATTGCTCCGGATCGTCGGACTCTTCAACGGGCGGTACATAGGTGAACACATTTGCCGGTCTCTCGCCCTCCTTGGGTCTGCCGCCGGGCACGGTCGCCAGCTCATCGGAACGGTAAAGGCGCAGTGTGTCGTCCGTGTCGGAGTCAAGCTTCACCTTGACCGTCTGACGCAGAAGGTTGACCTGCATGGCGGTTCCGTAGCCGTCCTTGGTCTGCACGAATGCGCCCTGCTTGGGGACGTTCTTGAGCAGATCCTCGTATGCGTCCTGCTCATAGCGCAGACAGCACATAAGTCTTCCGCAGCTTCCGGATATCTTTGTGGGGTTGAGTGAGAGCGACTGTACCTTTGCCATCTTGGTGGACACGGGCTGAAACGCATCGAGGAACTGATTGCAGCAATACGGTCTGCCGCAGATGGCGATACCACCGATCATCTTGGCTTCATCGCGCACACCGATCTGGCGAAGCTCGATCCGACTTCTGAAAATGCTCGCAAGGTCTTTTACCAGCTCGCGGAAGTCCACACGCCCGTCGGAGGTGAAAAAGAAAAGGATCTTACTGCCCTCAAAGCTGCATTCGACTTCTACCAGCTTCATATCCAGTCCGTGTTCGACGATTTTTTTCTGGCAGATCTCAAACGCTTCGACTTCACGTTTCCTGTTTGCCTCGTCAACAGCCAGATCCTCCCTGGTCGCAAGGCGGATGACCGGTCGAAGAGGCTGAACGACGCTTGTCTCCTCGACCCAGTGATTGCCGCAGCAGCAGTCGGCTATCTCAAGACCCTTGGAGGTCTCCACGATCACCTTGTCGCCGCTGCATATCTGTAAATTTCCGGGGTCAAAAAAATAACTTTTGCCCCTGCTTTTGAATTTTATACTTACAACATCTATCAATTTAACTACTTTTCCTTCCTTTATCCATTGACCGAACCATGATCAGTCCGAAAACGTGCTTTACACCGGTATTCACCTTAAGGTATGCTCTGCACTCGTCCATCAGGGCGTAAAGCTCCATAAGAGCGGTTTTTCCCATGCCCATGGCGTCCCTTCTGAGCGTGAGCATATCCGTAAGAATGTTTGCCGTGCATCTTATAAAAGCGACCGCGGATGCCGTATCCATACCCTCATTTGCAAAACAGAACTCGCACAGCTTTGAATTAAGCCCCGAGGCAGCGGCGGAGAGATAGTCAAGCGACAGCTTTACCGTCTCAGGCGCCTCCGGCGTATCGCTGCCGCCGCAGTTTACGAGGGTGCATCTTGAGCGTACCGTGGGCAGGAGCGACGGAACATTCACCGCGCACAGCAGCAGCACCGCACCGGCGGGAGGTTCCTCCAGCAGCTTCAGCGCCGCGTTCTGCGCGTTAAGATTCATAAGGTCGGCATTTTCTATGATATATACTTTCCGCACGGCCTCATTCGGCATGACGTAAGCATCCGAGATAAGTTCGCGGATCTGCTCCACCACGATCTCCTTTTTGGGCTTTCCCTTGTCGTCTGTGGGAAGTCCCACGGTTATTACATCCGGGTGGATGTTCTTTATCACCTTGCGGCAGTCGCGGCACATATCGCAGGGGCGCTTGCCGTCGGATGAACACACGGCCTTACGGGCGAGCTCTCTCGCTCTTGCGACAGCCTCTTCCATAGTGCGGGCTGCCACGATGCATGACTGAAATGTGTTCTTTTCACTGCCTGCCATGCCGTAGCCTCCTTGTACATGAAAAAGTCTATCAATATATTCTACATTTATATTACGCGGTAGTCAACAGAAAAAATTTTTTATTTTTTTCAGTTTTTTTCATTTTCCTCTTGATAGAACGACACGGGATATAGTATAATACGGGCAACTATATTATGTAAAACGAGGTTCCCGAATATGAATTTTGCAGCGGTTACACTCACTCCGTTCGCGCAGTGGCTGAATACCTTCTTTGAAGGCTATGACTATAAGATCCTTGATTTTCTGAACACCCTGGCGATCAATGCCGGCGGAATTCTCACCCCTGTTATGAAGGTCATAAGCTTCCTGGGTGAGAAGGGGATTATGTTCTTCCTGCTGGCCTTTATTCTTCTGCTTTTCCCCAAGACACGCAAGGTCGGTGTGTGCGTTTTCGGCGCCGTGTGCTGCGGTGCGCTTATCGGCAATATTATCCTCAAGGATATGATCGCAAGACCCCGTCCCTTTGAGGCAAACAATGTTTTCAGAAGCTTCTGGAGTACTGTGGGTTCTCCCGCAGAGGACGGTTTTTCCTTCCCCTCCGGTCATGTTACCGCCGCGGCAGCGGGTATGTTTGCGCTGTGGTTTTCCAAGGGTAAAAAATTTGCTCTGCCTACGATCCTGTGGGTAGGACTGATGATGATCTCGCGCAACTATCTGATGGCGCACTATCCCTCCGACGTTCTGGCTGCTCTGATAGTCGGTATTTTCTCTGCCGCAGTGGCATGGCTTATCACCTGCATCATTTTCAACCGGCTCGAAGACAACGACGATTATCCGTTCTGCAATTTTGTCCTGAATGCCGCGCTGCCGTTTACCGCACCCTCTGCCGATACCATCAGGGACAAGGCCGCGAGCTCCGTAAAGTCGATCAGGAAAAAGGCTTCCTCCATCTCTCTGCCCGACGTAAAAGGGACCGTTTCAAAGGTTCGCTCGACCGCCTCGAAGCATACGGCCGATACGCCCGAAGTGAAAGCAGCCCCCGCAAAAAAACAGGAGGACTGGAACAGCCGCTGGGACAACTACAAAAAGAAAAAACCCTCCGCGGGAAATGCTGCTGACGAGGATGTAAAGGTGTTTTCCGGCACCTCAAAGATCGAAACGGAGCCTTCCGAAGAGCCTTCTCCGGTCAAAAAGACCGCTGTTGAGGTAGCCGAGGAGAATATTGAGGTCAGACCCGTCCGTCCGGCTGCACCGAAAGCTCCGAAGCCGAGGAATGATGACTTTGACGATCTGGCCGACATAAAGGCGCTCCTCGAATCCGACACATTCTTTGACGAAGAGGAAACCGCTCCTGCCCCGCGCACAAGAAGCAGGATGTATGAAGGCGGAGAGTACAGAGGCCGCCATTAAATATATGATAACATCTGCCGGTATCCGACAACTCGGATACCGGCAAAATTCACGGAACTTTTTTCCGCAGGTTTCGTATTATCGGTATAACAGATTCAAGGAGGCATTATATGAAAAGAGCTGTTGCGGTTTTTCTGGTTTTCGCGGTCACGATACTGCTGTGCGCCTGCGGCGTTAAAGCCGTTATGAAGACAAATCTTCCCGCGCCCACGCCGGGACCGACCGCTTCTCCCCTTGATGCGGACTTTGAGGAAATGCTTGACGGCTTCAATGAGATACGCGCCGGTTCTTCGGGCTGTTCTCTGCGGGCGGTGCAGCAGGCCGTAAAGCTTCTGGACTGGGGAGTTGCCACTGGTATGAATATTGACGAGATAGCGGCGCGGACCTCCGCTTTTATTCAGACGATGGACGGAGCTGTGACCGAGAGCTATATCGAACAGCTCACAATGCTGTATGAGACCTACCGTCAGCTTCTCACCGAGGGGCAGGAGTCCCTGCTTGAAAGCGCGGGCTGTGCGGATACCGCATATCCGTGGGGCGGCACGCCGATTGCCGGAATTGAGGCAATATTTGAGACCGCCGGATTAGTTAATCACTGAATTATTCAGCGATTCCATAGAAAGACCGGAGTGACATTGATATGATCCCCCTAAAGTTGACCAAGGAAAAACGAAAGTCAACTATAGGGGG
>JAUNND010000081.1 GCA_030531595.1 Eubacteriales bacterium
TTTCAGTTGGAAACCGTTTTCATCGACTGTAATTAGCAGTTCCTAATTACGAAGGCATGAGTGTAAAACGGACTTGCAAAAGCAAGTCCGTTAAAGCCTTATTCATCACTGCCGGCGATGTGCATATATTCATCATACGTACACATACGGTCTATAATTCCGGTGTCGGTTATTTCGATAATGCGGTTGGCGACGGTCTGGGTGAGCTGGTGGTCGTGGGTGGTGAAGATCACATTATATTTGAAGGCTTCAAGACCGTTATTGAGCGCGGCGATGCTCTCAAGGTCAAGGTGGTTGGTGGGCTGGTCGAGAACAAGGAAGTTTGCGCCCGAGAGCATCATTTTACTGAGCATACACCTGACCTTCTCACCGCCCGAGAGAACGCTTACATTCTTATACACATCATCGCCGGAGAAAAGCATTCTGCCGAGAAAGGTTCTCAGATAGCTTTCGCGCTTATCGGCGGAAAACTGACGCATCCATTCAATAAGGTCAAATTCGCTACCCTCAAAGAAGCTGTTGTGATCCTTGGGGAAATAGCTCGGCTGGATGCTCGCGCCCCATTTGACAGAGCCCGTGTCCGGCTCCTCCTCGCCCATGAGTATCTTATACAGCATCGTCACGGCAAGCTCGTTTTTGCCGATGACAGCGATCTTATCATCCTTGCCCACAATGAAGCTGACGTTATCAAGAAGCTTCACGCCGTCCACGCTCTTGCTGACCTCGGTGACAAAGAGTCTGTCCTTGCCGGGTTCCCTGTCAGCCTTGAAGCCGACCCACGGATAGCGTCTGCCGGAGGCGGGAAGCTCCTCAACGGTTATCTTGTCAAGCAGCTTGCGTCTCGACGTCGCCTGTCGGGATTTGGATTTGTTGGCGGAGAAGCGGGCGATAAAGGTCTGTAATTCCTGTATCTTCTGCTCCGCCTTCTTGTTCTGATCCTTGATAAGCTTCTGAATGAGCTGGCTTGACTCATACCAGAAATCGTAGTTGCCGACATACATCTTTATTTTGCCGTAGTCTATATCGACGATGTGGGTGCAGACGTTGTTGAGAAAGTAACGGTCATGGCTGACGACAAGCACGGTGCCCTCGTAGTCCATTAAGAAGTCCTCAAGCCACACGACGCTGTTGAGGTCGAGGTTGTTAGTCGGCTCGTCAAGCAGTATTACATCGGGATGACCGAAAAGAGCCTGCGCAAGCAGCACCTTGACCTTCAAGCGCGGGTCGATATCCGACATGAGGCTGTCATGGAAAGCAACGTCCACGCCGAGGCCCTGTAAAATGCGCCCCGCGTCGCTCTCTGCCTCCCAGCCGCCGAGCTCTGAAAACTCTTCTTCAAGCTCCGCCGCCTTTATGCCGTCCTCGTCGTTGAAGTCCGGCTTTTCGTATATCGCCTCGCGCTCCCTGCCGCAGTCATAAAGCCGCTGATTGCCCATGATCACCGTGTCGGTGACAGTGTACGCATCGTACATATTCTGATTTTGCTTGAGAACCGACATTCGCTTTTTCGGCGCGAGAACGACGCTGCCGGAGGTCGGCTCAAGCTCTCCGGAGAGTATTTTTATAAAGGTGGACTTGCCCGCGCCGTTGGCGCCGATGATGCCGTAGCAGTTGCCGGCGGTGAACTGGAGGTCTACTCTTGAAAAGAGCACTGACGAGCCGAACTGCATTGAGAGGTCATTGACTGTTAACATCACTTTCTCCTTATTGCGGCTTTACCCTCTCGGGCTTTGCGCCGTTGATCTTGCGCCCCGGAATTGCAAGGGGCACATACTCCACTATCGTATTGGAGGTTTCCAGACCGTACCAGCTCTCGACCGAGCCGGCGGCGTGGCGAATAGCGTATTTCGTGTTCAGAACGAGCTGCTCCCCCTGCGTCAGCTCCGAGCCGGGCGAGATGGAGCGGCGCAGGATGCCGAATTTGAAGCTGCCGACCGTGGACGGACCGTAAATGGAAAACTTCTTTTTCTGCGGCGGAAGCTCTCCGCTCGCGGCCAGATCGCCGACGATCTGTCGAAGATAAAAGTTGAGGAGCTGGTCGTTTTTAAATCCCAGCTCAAGCCGGACGCGGAAAATGAAATCCGTTCCGTAATTCTCCACGCTGTAACGGCAGGCGTTGGGCTCGTCCGTGACATTGATGCTGAAAAACCAGTATGCCTCGGCGCGTTTGGGGTCTCTGTCCAGAATCGAATACAGGATGTCCCTGTCGATCAGCTCGCTGTCGCCGTCCTTTTCAATGAAAACAAGGTTGTGGGCGCACAGAGGCGTTTCCTCATCGTTTTTCAGGGCACGGAGATTTTCTATGTAGTCGCGCATTTTCAGCGGAATGAGATACTTGTGTTCAAGCTCGGTTCCTCTGCGCCAGACATACATGATGAGGAATATCACAAGCGCCATGCATATCGCCACATAGCCGCCGGTCAGGAATTTGCTCAGACTGGAGATAAAGAAAATTATCTGTATCGCTCCGAAGAGTATCAGTATCGTAAAGGCGAGAATCGGCTGTTTGCGAAGTCTGAGAAGGTAGATAAACAGCAGGAGGGTCGTTGCCAGCATGGTGATAGTGATGGAAAGACCGTAGGCGCTCTCCATTCTCGCACCCGAGCGGAAATACAGCACTATAAACACACAGCCGATGTAGAGAAGGGTATTGACAGTGCCTATATAGAGCTGACCCTTTGTATCGGATGGGTAGCATATCTGCAAATGCGGCATGAGATCAAGGCGTATCGCCTCGGAGACCATCGTGTATGAGCCGGTTATAAGAGCCTGTGAAGCTATTACAGCCGCGACCGCACCCAAAAGCACCGTAAACGGACGCAGAGCGGGCGGGAGCATGAGGAAGAAGGGGTTTAAGTCCTCTATCAGCTCCATGGCGGAGTCGGAATTATTCTGCATGATCCACACGCCCTGACCGAGGTAGTTGAGAATAAGACAGAGCTTGACATACGGCCAGCTTATATAGATATTCTCCTTGCCGACGTGCCCCATGTCGGAATACAGAGCCTCCGCGCCGGTGGCGGCGAGAAAGACGCTGCCGAGGATCATAAAGCCCTGCTTGTTGCAGTCGCTTACAAGAATTTTCACGGCGTATATCGGGTTGACGGCTTTCAGCACGGAAGGCATACCGACTATGCTCATAAAGCCGACAGCGCCCAGATACGTAAACCACAGCAGCATAACGGGACCGAAGGCGCGGCCTATTTTACCTGTTCCGGCACGCTGGATGGCAAACAGCGCGGTTATGATCGCAAGCGTTATCAGCACGACGCGGACATTTCCGATCCCCAAAAACCTGTCCATGGACGGAATACTGCGAAGACCCTCCACCGCCGTGGTGACAGTGACCGCCGGAGTCAGCACACCGTCGGCAAGGAGCGTTGCGCCGCCCACCATAGCGGGGATAATGAGCCATTTGCCGAATTTTTTAATAAGCGAGTACAGCGCGAAAATGCCTCCCTCGCCGTTGTTGTCGGCCTTCATGGCGATGAGAACATACTTTACCGTTGTCAGAAGCGTTATCGTCCAGATAACGAGCGACAGTGAGCCGATGATAAACTCGTTGTTCGTCTGCATTATCCCGCCGTTGCCGGAGATAATTGACTTCATGACGTACATGGGCGAGGTACCGATGTCGCCGTACACAACGCCTATCGTCACGAGAAACATCCCGAAGGATATTGTACTCTTTTTTTTCATTTCTTTTCTCCCGATAAAAAACTACGCCGTACTGGATCAGGTACGGCATGATCGGGCATATAGAACATGGCAAAGCGACAGAACACTTTGCCTTCCTATATTGCCTTCTTACGCCTACGAGATGAGCTGACGGGTTAGGGGAAGAAGGTCCCCCGCCGCATAAAACGGCTGCACCCCAAAAATTGGTTCTCCCGCTGTTGAGTTTCAACACTCGGCATAAACTGTATTCTATACTATTTTTTGCAAATTGTCCATATTTTTTTGTTTCTTTTTTGTTTTTTCTTTGTTAACAATATATCCCTCATTATGTTTTCTCTTTACAAGAGCAAAAAAGCTGTTATAATCATGCCGACCGGTTTCCACACCCGGTCCAACCCCGCCTATAAAGCGGGCTGTGCGGTGAGAGCCGCATTCAAAATACTAAAATGGAGATCAACGCATGAATAGAGATGGTAAAAAGCTCAGGGTGCTGACCATCGGCGCCGTAACAGGCGCACTATACGCCGTCCTTACTCTGATCGCCGCGCCGATCAGCTACGGTCCGATGCAGGTGCGTATTTCGGAGGCGCTGTGTGTACTTCCCTTTCTTCTCCCGCAGACCGCGTGGGGACTGTTTGCCGGCTGTTTTCTGGCAAATCTCATGACCGGCAATATTTTTGACATTGTTTTCGGTTCGTTGGCAACGCTTGCCGCCGGTCTGATCACAGGTCTGATCGGAAAACGCTCCCGTTCTGCCGCCGCTCTGATATGCGGGTGTTTATCTCCCGTTATCATTAACGCGCTCGTCATCGGAACACTGATCACCCGCGCCTATGAAGGACTTGAGATCGTCGGAAATTTCGGAGTATTTGCCGTAAATGTACTCTGGCTCGCTGTCGGGGAAGCTGCGGCCGTTTTTCTCCTCGGTCTGCCGCTGCTGAGAATTCTGATAAAAAAAGACGTGTTTCAAATAAAAAATACTTGAAATTTTTATTGGAATACTATATACTGCTACAGGTATGCCGGTGTGATGGAATGGTAGACGTAGCGGATTCAAAATCCGCCGATGGCGACATCGTGTGGGTTCGAGTCCCACCACCGGCACTATATAAAAAAGGATTTCCGCTTTTGACACGGAAATCCTTTTTTCATACCGATGCGTTTTTACTTTTTTGTGACCGACGGCTGCTTTCTGGGCGGAATGCGTTTGAATTCCACATCCGGATGCCCGATCACGAGAGTAAAAAACGGCTGACGGTCTTCGGGAAGCTCAAGGGCTTTGAAGATCTTTTCATTTCTGAGCGCCGTCCTTGTAAAGTAACCGCAGTATAGTACACCGAGGCCGAGGCTCTCAGCCATCAGCTCCATGTATGCCGCGGCAAGGCCCGCGTTGTCGGCTCTTTCGGCGGAAACGACGATCACCAGCGGAGCGCCGAAGAAAAAGAAATGATCGTCCACGGTGACGAGCCTGTCAAATTCGTTCCCGGATGCGGCGAAGAAAGCTCTGATGTCCGAAACAGCCTCTTTTTCGATATCGGACAGCGTCTTGTCAAGCACCGTGAAATGCAGATCCTGCATATTCTTTGCGGTGGGGCAGTAGCGTCCGGCCTCGATGATCATGTCGACCTCTCTGTCGCTTACTTTTTCTGCCGTAAAATGGCGGATGCTTCTGCGGCTTTTCATGAAAGCGAGCATATTCTCGGCAGATATGCAGTTGACTTCGGTCTTTTCCTCCGGGCGGTCGTATCCGTCCATTGAAACAGCACCGACCGGACATACCGAAAAGCAGTGTCCGCACTGCATACAATGCTCTCTGCATACCTCAGCCTTGCCGT
This sequence comes from Eubacteriales bacterium, assembly GCA_030531595.1. Lineage (GTDB taxonomy): Bacteria > Bacillota > Clostridia > Oscillospirales > Oscillospiraceae > Limivicinus. Next base: position 5,514 of record JAUNND010000081.1, read on the forward strand.
CAGCAAGCCGTATCGTACCGAGGATGCATTCCTCCGCGCACCGACCGCAGCCGATGCATCTTTCACTGTTGATCTTCACGGGATAAAACATGATAATCATCCATTCCGCCGCTTCGCGTCGGCACAAATAGTAATGAAATTGCTGCATCTTATCACGCGAAGCAAAGGAATGACAAGATGATTATTATTTTAATTATAATGTGAAAGGAACCTTCGCATTATTTCCTTCCCGTCAAATAAATGGGTCAGAGACGCTCTTAAGCTTCCATCTGGAGACGGTAATTTCGCTTGATGGTTTCAATGTCCGTGAAGCGGAGCAGCATATCGTTGCCCTCTGTATCCTCCATGACAGCCAGTCGGTTGATCTTCTCGATCATCGCACACATTTCGTCGCAGTCCTTCGCGTAAAACATGACCGTCCATCCGTAGGCGGGGGCGTTGTAGTGATAGCCTACATCGCGGAGAATATTCATGGCAAGTACCGGAACCTGCTTGCGCACTTCTTCAATACCTGCGATACGTCCGACAGTTCCCGGGCGTTTGACCCAAAGGAAACAGGTGCAGGTATAGGATTGAGATGGTTTGTCGATCTGCGGCGGAAGATCGGATGGCTTGTGCTGTACGCCCAATGCACATTCAAGCATCCATTTCACCGGACTAAAACCGTTTAGCTTTTCTAGTCCTGCCCAATCCATGCTGCCAGAAAGTCGGAACCCCATCTCCTGTGCATAAATAACGCCGCTATCACGGTCTCTACGCAGTTGAAACCACCCGTAACCGCTTTTACATCCCATATTATTCAGCAACGCTTTATACAAAGAGTTATATTTCTCGGCGAACTGCTTCCTTGCATGGCAAAACGAAGTTTCTACACAATAATGTCCAATCGCTTCGCCTGGCTGAAAATGGAACTGATAATTCGCAACATGAGCAGCTTCCCCATCGGCGATTGCGTAATAAACAATAAATTCGTCTCCGGGGACCATCTGCTCCACGATGATTTTTGTACTTTTGGAAACGGAACGCGCATAGCGATACCCGGCGATCAGCTCCTCTCGGTTATGGCAAAAGCTGATACCCTGGCTGGAATTGCTGTCAACAGGCTTCACTACAACAGGATATTTCACCGGTTCCAGCTCTTCGTCTGTCAGCGCGTCTGTGAGGTAGTAATCTTCCGGAACAGGCACGCCCGACTTGCGGCACATTTCCTTGAAAGCAATTTTGTCGCGGCTGTACTTCCAGTTCTCCTGCGTCAGGTAGCAGGGCAGATGCAGCCTCTCGCAAAGCTCGATCATAATATCCAGATATTCTTCGCTAACGCCGCAGAAAATGCCGTCCACGCCCGTTTCCCGGCACTTCGCCTCCAGCGCGTCAAAATTGTAGAGGCTTATCATCCACGCCTCATCCGCGATGGTTTTCGCTACGGAGCGCTCAACGGGATGATGATCCGTCACGATAACATAAATTCCCATTTTCTGTGCATATCGCACGATCTCGTCCGTTCCAATAGGAAGACTGCCGAGAATCAGAAGCTTTTTTCCGCGAAGCTCCATAGCCTTTACCCCTTTTCGCTCTGAGATGATGTTTGAATGATATAATCTGAAATATCTCCAACAGTAATCATAGACCGCAGCGATCCGGCAGAGAACTCAACGCCGAATTTGTTTTCGATCTCCGGCAGCAGCAGCAGCATATCAAAAGAACTCAGACCCAGGTCCTCCATCAACGCAGAATCTTCCGTGACGGTTTCGCCTTTGATACCGAACAGCTCATTCATCTGAGCGGCGATTACGGAAATGATCTCTTTTTTCTCCATAACTGTTTCTCCTCAATAACGCTTTATCTTTCCGCTTCCGGTCTTTGGCAGCGGATCGGCTGTAAAGTCAAGAACCGTAATTCGTTTATATAGAGCAACGCTCCGGTTCACTTCTTGCACAAAAGCGCGGATCGTGTCCCTGTCTTCCTCCGCACAGAAAATCTCCGCGCAAATCGCCCCGTTCTTCTCTTTGACCCGCATTTCTTTGATCTGCTCACATTTCGCCAGAAGCCCTTCCAGCTCTTCCGGAGAAACATTCTCTCCGCTGGAAAGGATGATGACATTTTTCTTTCGACCCGTAAGGAACAGATAGCCGTCCTCATTGACATAGCCCAGATCGCCGGTATGGAACCAGCCGTCCCGGATAGCAAGCGCGGTTTCTTCCGGGTTGTTGTAATAACCGCTTGTGAGGGAAGCCCCCTTCAGGAGAACCTCGCCATCCTCAATGCTCACAGCCGTGTCGCCGAACGGTTTGCCGACCGAATGTGTCTTCGTATAGAAATCATCAGATGTGTTTATTGTGACAACATCCATTTCAGTCAGTCCGTAATCGTTGGTAATATTGAACCCGTTATTCAGAAACAGCTCAAAAATCTCAGGCGGACACAGCGCCCCCGCACACATAAATTCCTTCAGGCACCCCAGCTTTTCTTTTTGCCCGACCTTAACCAAACGGCTTAACGTCATCATCATAACAGGAACAAGAGCCGCATAATTGCATTCCAGCATTTCAATATCTCTCAGAAGATTACGCACGTTCTGACAGATCGAGACTGCGAAGCCTCCGGTAATACAGGCCGTCACCGCACCAAATTGATAAATGTGATATAAGGGAAGGCAGGAGAGAAAATTCAGGCGCTCAAGATGCAGACGCTTTTCGGCTTCATCAAAAAACGCTGCAAACGCCAACGCATTTTCTTCCATTGCGCTTTGCGTTACACATACGCCCTTGCTGATTCCGGTCGTGCCCGATGTGAACATAATCATTGCCAGCGCGTCGGGATCAAACCGAACGCTCCATTCCTTCTCGGAAACAGAGGAACGATAATCGTTCAGCCGCATCAGACGTCCTTCATATTGCGCCGCGAAAGCCGCTTCCCGCTGGCAGTATTCTCCGTCATGCAGAAGATATTTCACATCCGCCTTATGGATCTCGCTGGAAATCTCCTCAAATGATTTTTCGATATTCAACGGAACCAGCACGGCTCCAGCGCCCAATATCGCATACATACAGACCAGATAATCATAACTGTTGCGGGCAATCACCGCAATGTGGCATTGCGCAAGATCGCCAAAGCGGTCTGTCAGGCAGCCAATCGCGCGTCGCACATCCTGCGTAAACCGATATGCGGAGACCGTCACCTTTTTTTCTTCCGGATCTACATAGTAGAATGCGGGAATATCAGACTTTTTCTGAAAGGATTTTTCCAGAATTGCAAATAAACTTCTCACAGTTCCATCTCTTCCTCATGATGAATGTCAGTCTGCTTACGGATGCTTCAAAGATGGCATGGACGGCTTTTGTGCGCCCAGTTTTTCCAGCATCTCCGGAATACTGCCTTTAATATACTCAGATTGATCGGAAGCTCTGCCGATCGGTGCAAAACCAATCGCACAATACTGCTTCATGGCATAAGCATTATCGTCATATACCTCACCGATCATATACTCCATTCCCTGCGAGGCCGCGTATTCAAGCGATACCCGGATCAATTCTTTCCATACAAGCGCGCGCAGTAATCCGGCCTTAGGAAGCACAGCAAGCAGCGTTCCATAGGCGCATTTTGTCTTGTGATCGTTCGCATATTGGGTCATCAGCCCCAGAACCTCGCCGTTCCAGCGGCACACAAAACATATGCCAAACTGATATATTTTTTGAGCATAAGCAGACTGCAGCTCAGCATTCCCCAAAGTCTTAGGGAACACATCGGCAAAAGGTTCAAATGCCACAAAGATTCCTTCAAAAGATTCTTCCCGTTGAACGGAAAATGATGCGTCCAGCTTCATTTAAATAAACCCCAAATTAATAATTATCTCAAATCGACGACATGGCATAACTTCTTTGATTGTAAATATACTACAGCGCATATCAACACCGATCCACATGAATCGCGATCTATGGGATCAGCGAAAAACGTTTCAGCAGCTCCCGGATTTCTTCCGGGCTGTTGTACATCATCACATCTATGATGGAAAGAGACGGGAGAAACTCGCCCTTACCCTGTTCATAGACGATATCCTCATCCATCTTCAGAAAATACAGCTGCATGCCGCGCTTTTCAAAGTCCTCCGCGTGATACAACGCTCTTCCGCCGATGGCGTTGATATAGGTATCCGCACCTAAGCGGGAGCAAATGTCCAGAATCCGTTCCATCGCTTTTAGGGTGTTGTCCTTCTCAAACTCGGAAGAAAAATAAAAAACGGTGTTCATCCCCAGATATCGCGCAACTTCCTTGATTCCGAAAGCCAAGAACCGGGCAAGATTATCCTCGCCGCAGTTCATCACCCGCCGAATCAACGCCATCGTATCCGCATAATAAGGAGCACTGTGATAGCACATCTCCAGCGTTTTGAGCATTTTTCTGTCATGCTTTTCCTCGGTGAAAAGCGTATGTTCGTTGATATTTCTGTTCT
>JAUNND010000008.1 GCA_030531595.1 Eubacteriales bacterium
GCGAGCTTGATGTGCATGAAGGCGGGAGAACGCTTGCCGGTGTAGGTGATGTTCTGGAACTGGTTGAACACCAGAGAAACGGGACGCTGGCAGATCTTTGCGGCAACGCCCAGCAGAGCTTCGTTGGTGGGGGAGAACTTGTAGCCGAAGGTGCCGCCGGCGTGGTTCTGAACCAGACGCAGCTTGTCCATCTCGACGCCGATACCGGCAGCGATCATGGGCATATGCAGGTGGATACCGATGGACTTGGAGTGAACGGTAAGCATACCGTCTTCATCGATGTAGGCATAGCCGCAGTCGGGCTCCAGATGCAGGTGGGGCTGACGTGAGCAGTAGCTCTCGATTTCGACCTGCTGAGAGTCGGGGCAGGCATCCCAGTCAAACTCAGGTCCCTTGATGCAGTTGGTCTCATAGTATGCGTTGGGAGTGCCGGGATGAATTTCAATAGCATCCTCTGCCTTGGCATCCATAGCGTTCATGTATGCAGGCAGCTCTTCAAGCTCGACAACGACCTTGTCGGCAGCGGCCTTTGCGTGAGCCTCGGTGTCGGCGGCAACAATGGCGATAGCGTCACCGAACTGGAAGACCTTCTCGTCGCACAGGACGGGGCGGTCAAAGCCGTCGCACTTGTTGTTGAGAGGAAGCATGACAAGACCGTTGATGCGGTTGGTGCCGCCGGCTGCCACAACGTCCTTGGCGGTGATGATCTTGAATACGCCGGGCATCTTCTCTGCCTCGCAGGTGCAGACCTTCTTGATGTTGGCGTGGGAGACCTTTGCCTGAACGAGAGCCAGTCTCAGAGTGCCTTCGGGCATCTTGAGAGCGTCATCGGCGCCGAAGTCCCATGTACCTGTGACCTTCTGTGCGGCGGAGGGACGGATGTACTTTGTGCCCTTGATGGAATCGCCGGTCTGCTTGAAGATGAGGTCTTCCTTGCTCAGCTCACCGCGCAGAACTGCGGCGGCTGCCATGGTGGCGTCAACGAGAGGCTTGTAGCCGGTGCAGCGGCAGAGGTTGCGGTTCTTGTTGAACCAGTCGCGGACCTCCTCGCGGGTGGGATTTGCGTTCTGCTCGAGCAGGACCTTTGCGGAGATGATGAAGCCGGGGGAGCAGAAGCCGCACTGTGCGCAGCCGTATGCCATCCATGCGACCTGCAGGGGGTGCATATCGCTGAGAGTGCCCACGCCCTCGATGGTGGTGATCTCATCGCCGTCTTTCAGCTTGCTCATTTTCATGAGGCAGGAACGGCAGACCTTGCCGTTCAGGATAACGTTGCAGGCGCCGCAGTGACCTTCGCCGCAGCCGATCTTGCAGCCGGTGAGAAGCAGATGCTCACGGAGCACCTTGGCCAGAGTCTCATCCTGATCCAGAATGAGATTTCTGCTGACGCCGTTGATAACAAGTGTCTTTTTAATCATGCGTTAACCTCCAGATATAAGTTATATAGTATTCTCTTCCGAGAATGGATTACGTTAGTGACTGTGCCCGCCGCAGGGGTCTTTGTCGGGACCTTTGCCGATAAGATCGTTCATCCTCTCCAGACCCCGGGAGGAGTAGAAAACGAGCTGGGAAACGCTGCCGTCCAGATTTTCACCGCTGAGCCGCAGAAAGTTGGCATTTTCATAGTAATCAATGGGCAGCTCTCTGCGGAAAACCTCTCCGGTAGCTTCATCCCTGACCTCTACGGTTATTTCTCTTGCAGTGATCTCAAAAAACTCTTTTTCCATGACGGCGCACCTCTGCCCATAATTTAACAAAATAATTTTATCATCCCCGGCGGGAATATATCAACTTATATTCAAAAACATATCGGAGATATTACTTCCGCAAATTTGTATATTATGTGTAAATACCATAAAAACCGCTACAGGCGAAACATATGATGTACTTCCGCGTTTCATCCGCACCCGGAGCGCCGAATACAGACATGGAGAAGCCCTCCTGATCACCATTTTCTGATGACCGGGAGGGCTTGCTTTAATCATTTTACTTATACCACCTAAATTACAAATTCACTCTGCTCAAACTGTTCCGGCAAAGAATTCTTTGCATAATGAGATGAACTCTTCCATATTGCTCATCATTGCAGGATGTCCTCCGTGCTCAAAGATATGCAACTGAGCCATATATGTTCTGGCGCAGATATCTGCGAATAGTTTTTCATAATGACCTTTCGGGAACATTTCATCTTCATCGCTGCCGGTAAGAAGTAGCTTCACTTCCAATTCCTCTATGGGTTTATGGAAGAATGAACCGATCATCTTTGCATGGGCGACCACTGCTTCCGTATCCGCGTCAATAACACTTTCCCAGTCTTCACCATGCATTGCATTTAACATCCCGCAAAATTCCACATTCTGTTTTGCAAAGTTTCGCCCCATGCGAATCTGTTCCGTAATTTCTGCATTCGCTTTTAATCCCTCAAAGCTGTCAGTAACAACGCATTCGACAAGCTCTGGATTTTCCAATGCACCATTGATAGCTGCAAGCGCACCTCCGCTGCAGCCGATCAGTTTCACTTTGGAAAGTCCCAATTCATTACAAAGAGCGACAACCTGTCGGGACCATTCATACCACAGATCGGAAGGCCACTCATCAATTCGGTCAGACCGTCCACATCCCAGAAAATCCAATGTAATTACGCGGTACTTCTCTGCAAGTATCGGAAGAGCAGGTGTGAAGAACTTGCCGGATACTGTGTTGCCGTGAAGCAGGATAATTGTTTCACCACTCCCGTGTTCTTCGTAATATATCTTTTTCCCATGATATTGAATATTACTCATATGAACTTTACTCCGTCGAATCTCCTCTCTGACATCTATTCCACTAATTGACACCCTCTCAACGGTTGGGTGCGCTGAACTGCTTTTTACAAAAACATCTATATCACTAACTCAATTTTTCCCGCCGGATTTTTCTTGCGAAGATATGTTCTCTCGTACACTTTCAGTGCTCCGAGTGAGCGATTTGAATGTCAGCAGATATGCGAAAAATCCCTGAAGGCAGGCACTTTTCAGCCGTTATTCCTTAACTTTTGACATCAAACATACCGTCTCAACGTGGGTCGAGGAAACAGCATTGATGTCACTTGACCCCCGTTCGTTCTCGGAAACAAATCGACAAACTGAAGTTTTTTGTTCATCTTCATCAGGTTTTAATCAATGATTTTTTATAGAGTTTTCTCAGAAAAACATCCCTGTTCTGTCGGGACTGCTGTGTGAAAAGAACATTCCACAGCAGTAACTGCTTTTGCGCAGATCTGCCAAAAATTCAACGGACTTAAGCTGCAACTTCCGATTAAATCCATAACCGGGAACAATATGTTCATTGAGATTGGTCTCGGAAAAGGCGGCATCGCCTGCTATTACTGCAAAGCTGCTCCCAACATCTCCGTCACCGTGATGCTTGAATCTGTCAGACGGGCTTTTGTTTATCATCACGATGAAATTCCCGTCCGTATGACCAGGAGTGTATATGCAAAGGACGCTGTCATCTCCGAAGAGATCAAAGCCGCGTCCGACCGGTCCGAGCGTACTGGAGCGGTAGTGGATCCTATCTTCTGTTTTAATATAGGGAATCCATGTGTCCCACACCTGTCTGATCTTATATACATATCGCGGGGAGTAGAAATATTCAAGTTCGGCGCACACAATTCGTTTTGCCTTACCTGCGAAGTCCTTAAGGGCACAGGTATGGTCAATGTCAAGGTGCGTCAGCAGGACAACGTCAATGTCTTCCGGCCTCAGCCCCTTTGCTGCCAGTTGCTCCTTTGCAGTCTGTCCCGGAGTTATCTGCGGCCTGTAGAAATGTTTAAGATACTTTGGAAGAATATCATTTACGTTTGATGCCCAGCCCGTATCTATAAGAATGTTACCATGGTCAGGATGTTCCACAAGAAAAGCGTTTACAGGCAAAACGATACGTTTTTCGAGAGGGTTGTTCCTGCGTATATCTGCCTCATATGGAAGCACTGTCATTGTGCCGCACTGCAGTATGCTTATTTTAATCTCTTCGGAAATACAATCACCTTCCTGCACAATTACTATGTTATAGCCTTCAATTGTTGCTTTTCTGAATATGGTATATCTTCCTCACAAATTACAATTTATCACTCAGACAATAGTCCTATAGTCTCAACCTAAGCTCGAGACATCAAGACTATTGTCTCAACATGGCTCGTTCTTGGGAACATATCCACGGCAGTTGCTTTTTCAAGCTCATAGCCGCATGAATTGAACACGGAAATATCTCTTGCAAGGGTCGCCGGATTGCAGGAGACATATACGACTCTTTCGGGCTCCATGGAGGCGACGGCTTTTACGGCATCCTCGCTCATGCCCTTTCTCGGCGGGTCGACTACCACGACCTTCGGCGTGACGCCGCGTTTTTTCAGCTCCACGGCAGCCTGACCCGCATCGGCACATATGAACTCGGCGTTTTCAATGCCGTTTTTTTCGGCGTTTTCCCTTGCGTTTTCTATGGCCTGCGGCACGATCTCAGCACCGATGACCTTGCCCGCCCTGCCTGCAAGACACAGGCTTATCGTGCCCGCGCCGCAATAGAGGTCAAGCACCGTATCTTCTCTCGTGACGGCGGCGTATTCAAGAGCCTTCATATAAAGCTTTTCCGCCTGCGGCGGGTTTATCTGGAAAAACGCCCTCGGTGAAATGTCAAAGCGCAGATCGCAGAGAGTGTCGGTCATGTCGGGATCGCCGAACAGCGTATAAAATTCTCCGTCCAGAACCGTGTTGCCGCGGCTTTTGTTGATATTCAGCACGATCCCCGTGACCTCGGGGCAGTTATTTCGGATGAACGCGACAAGCTTTTCGGTATGCGCCCCGAAGCCTTTGGCACTGACAACACATACGACCGCGTCGTTTCCGTGGTACGCTCTGCGGCAGAAAATGTTTCGGACGTTGCCTCTGCCTTTCAGCTCGTCATAGGCGGGGAAGGAGTATCTCTCCATAAACTGCGTGACGGCTCTCGCCGCTTTTGCGCACAGATCATTCTGGATGAGACAGTCGTCGATCACGATGAGGTCATGACTGCGCTCACGGAAAAAACCGGCACGTGGTCTGCCGTTTACATCGGCAACTGCCATAATGCCCTTGTTTCGGTAATGCAGATATGTGTCGGCTCCGATAATGCCGTCGGCCTTTACGGTCTGCTTTCCGATATGCGTAAGCGCGTTATTGACCTTGTCGAGCTTAAATCCTAGCTCGCCCTCATAGCTCATGTGCAATGTGTCACAGCCGCCGCATTTTCCGTAATACGGGCACTCGCTGACGCGCCTTTCGTCCGCGCATTTTATAAGCTCCTCTGCCTTGCCGTAGACGGCGGTCGAGGTGACCTTCACGATGCGTATCTTCCATTCCTCGCCGACAAGGGTTTTCGGTACGAAGACGGCTCTGCCGCCGATACGGCATACGCCGAGAGCCTCCGAGGAATAACCATCGATCACGACCGTATACAGTTCGTTTTTCTTCAATTCAGCAATATCCATAAAACCTCTTTATTCCGCGTCCTCATCCAGCGCTTCAAGCAGAAAGCTCACCGGACGGAAGCCGTCGTTGCAGGAGATGAGCGCAGACCTTTCGTTTTTCATCCAGCCGTCATAGAAGTTGCCGCCGCCGTGGGCGAGAGTCATCACAAAGGCTGATACGCTCTCCCATGCGCTTTCGCAAAAGCCCTCCGGTCTTGACCACCCGTTGGCGATGAATATCTGCCCTTCGCATAGATCACAGGCGTGTTCTATCGGATTTTCGTATTTTTCGATAAGATCCTGATAACAGGCTTTCCTGACAACTGTTATTTTTACTTTTTTCATTTCTTCACTCCGTACTTTTTTGAAAAGTCTATCACAAAATGTCCCGCTCTGCAATATATACAGAATGTTAACGGATGATATATTGAAATAAGCGGGGCAATATTGTAAAATACCGTTGGGAACATGGTTTCCGAAATTTTATTTTTTGGAGAGTGCTTTTTGACAAGGTACACAACAACGGAGATTGTTTTCTGACCGGGAGGTCGGAAGACGGTCTGACCTCCTTATTTGACGGTCAACAATTTTCAGGAGGATAAATAATGAATATAAATGACTGCGTAATTCGTTTGGAAAGAAAAGATGAATACCGTGAGGTGGAGACGCTCGTGCGCGACAGCTTCTGGAATGTCTACCGCCCGGGCTGCCTCGAACACTATGTGCTGCATATGCTGCGCGATGACCCCGCATTTGTGCCGGAGCTTGACTTCGTCATGGAAAAGAACGGCAGACTCATCGGGCAGAATATGTTCATGCACGCCGTGATAAACACCGATGACGGGAGAGAGCTTCCTATCATGACAATGGGACCGATATGCATCGCAAACGATCTCAAGCGACAGGGATACGGAAAGCTTCTGCTGGACTATTCGCTCGAAAAAGCCACTGCACTTGGCTGCGGTGCTCTCTGTTTTGAGGGGAATATCGACTTTTACGGCAAGAGCGGCTTTACATACGCATCCGATTTCGGCATACGCTATCACGGTCTGCCGGAAGGGGAGGACGCCTCGTTCTTCCTCTGCCGTGAGCTTGTAAAGGGCTATCTTGATGGCGTAACAGGTGAGTATTCAACGCCGCAGGGTTATTTTGTCGACGAGGAAGAGGCGGAACGGTTTGACGCTCTTTTTGAGCCGAAAATCAAACTGAAGCTTCCGGGACAGCTTTTCTGATAACGAAACATCTTATAGCCGGTGCGCTTTTGCGCATCGGCTTGTTAAAAAGGAGAACTAATGAACAGAAAAAACGGCTTTTCGGAGTTTATGTCGATCCTGAAAATAATAATCGGTGCGCTGGCAGCCAGCTTTTCGGTCGCCTGCATATTGCTTCCGAATGACGCGATAGACTACGGCACGGCAGGTATTGCGATCATCATAAACAAGCTGACGGATTTTAATCTGTCACTGTGTATATTTTTCGTATTTCTTCCGTTCCTGATCGCCGGTGCGGTTCTGCTGGGCAGAAAATTCACGATCAAGGCGCTTATAGGTACGCTCGCCTATACGGTCGGCATGGAGATCTTTCAGAAGATACCCTTTGAGCTGAATACAGAGCATTTTCTCGCAGTGGCATTCGGCGGCGCGATACTCGGTGCGGGACTGTCTCTTATCCTTCGAAACGGAGGCTGTATAGACGGCTCCGAGATCCTTGCCAACATTATCGTAAAGAAGATCGGTGAAAAGACAGGCAAAAGCTTCAGTATGTCTTCTGCATTGCTGAGCTTCAATGCTGTTGTGTACATACTCGTCTTTGTGCTTATCGACAGAAATTCCGCACTGTTGAGCCTGCTCGTATATGTTGTCGCTACGGCTGTTATAGATCACTTTACAGACCGTTTTGAGGCCATCAAGCAGGTAACGATCATCACTAAATCACCTGAACAGATAATAAACAGCATCCGGGAGGGTATGAAAAAGACCTGTACCATTATGGATTCCCGCGGTGCTATTGCCGGTGAAAATACGACACTTATCTGTTATGTAAACTATTTCGAATTGACCCGGGTCAAGGATATTCTCAGAACAAATCCGGGCAGCTTCTGCACGATCTCAACGATCGATGAGGTGCTGAGGTAAAATGAGCAGGTATGACGCACTCCGGAAATATGTCTCCGCACAAAACGGAGATACGTTCAAACTGAGCTATGAGGAAATAGAAAAGATCACCGGACATCCGCTTGACCATTCATTTCTCAATTTCAAAAAAGAGCTTCTGCCGTTCGGCTGGCAGGTGAAAAAGATCTCCATGAAAGAAGAGACGGTTTTGTTTGAAAGGGCAGGAAAACAATGAGGATATTTCGCGGACTTCTTGCCGTGCTGATCGCGGCGGGGATAATAGCAGGAGCGGCTTTTTTCGCATCCTCCGACAGCAGCACCGGGCGAGGTACGGTAACGCTGTGGTGCGTTGACGGGAGCGGGCTTACTGACAAACTGAAAGAGGCTGTCGGCGATTATAATTCGTCACCGAACAGAACGGGGCTTCCTGTTGAAGTCCGTAGCTTCGAAAGCGAGGAAAAGCTTGCCGAAGCCTTTGAGATAAGCTCGCCGGATATTCTTCTGTGCGCTCATACGAGGGCGTTTTCTCTCAGCAGCCGTGAAAAGCTTACCGATATAAGCGCCGAGCTGCTCTCTGCTCCACGGTATTCACCCGCCGTTACCGGCAGAAACCCGTGTATAGGCAGAAGCTTTTTCCCGATCGGCTTTGATCTGCCTGTTCTGATCATTAATAACACTCTCTGTGAAAAGACCTCCTTTGACAGTCTGGAGGCACTGCTTACCGAGGCTTCCGCATATACCGCCGAAACGGATGATCCGTTTTTCGGCTGCGACGGTTTTTCAAAGCTCTTTTCGCTTATGATGCTCAGAAGCGGAAAAACCTTTAGCGCGGATTTTGAAAATGAGTCCGGCAAGCAATATATTGATCTATATAATCTCTTTGCCCGCGCCGCTTTTGACGGCAGTATGTATACGGAAACGGAGAATACGGCGCAGTATGTTTCGGCCGGGGCACTGCCCTGCGCGATCGTATCCTCATCTTCACTGGCAGGGATGGAGCTTGACGGCATGAGCGTTTCCGACGTTCCCGCTCCGGCAGATGCCGTGAACGCAGACACCGTGGGAACGGCTCTGGGATTTGCCGTGACAAACGGCGGCAGCAGAAGTACATCTGATATCGCCGCATTCATTTCGTGGTTTTTTGAAGAAGGCAGGTGTGCACAATGTGCGGAAAGCAGCGCTCTTGCGTCCGCCGAGACAGTATCGGATGCTCTGACCGGTACACTTTCAAAAACGCTTTCTGCAATTGCCGAAAAAAGCACCGTGTCACTTACGGAATATGATCCGGAATATGTGTCAGAGCGTGAAAGCTTCGATGAGCGTTTTGCCTCGGCGATGCGGAACCTTCGCTAAATTCGCTGCCGATATTGCAAATTCCCATGAACTGTGGTATATTGAGAGCAGTTAATTTTTGTATTCGAGGTAATATTATGGAAGGATTCAGAGTTCTTGAAATAAAAAAGAGCGTTTTTGAAAACAATGACCGTGAGGCCGACATTGTAAGACAGGAGCTTAAAAGAGACAAAACGTTTCTGCTCAATCTTATGAGTTCCCCCGGTTCCGGAAAGACCACTACGCTTAAAGCCACTATTGCGGCACTGAAGGATGAACTCCGCATAGGTGTTATGGAGGCCGATATCGACTCGGATGTTGACGCCGCCACGATCGAAAAGACCGGCGCGAAGGTCATTCAGCTTCATACCGGCGGTATGTGCCATCTGGATGCCGGAATGACAAGACAGGGTCTGGTAGGACTCGGAACGGACGATGTGGATCTTGCGATCCTTGAAAATGTCGGCAATCTCGTGTGCCCGGCAGAGTTTGACACCGGCGCCGTGAAGAATGCCATGATCCTCTCGGTTCCGGAGGGTCATGACAAGCCACTCAAGTACCCGCTGATGTTCACGATATGCGATGTGCTTCTCATAAACAAAATAGATGTTATGCCGTACTTTGATTTTGATCTGGAAGAGTGCAGCCGCTACGCAAAGAAGCTTAATCCGAACATAAAGATAATTCCCATCTCCGCACGCAACGGCGACGGGATCGACGAATGGGCAGACTGGCTCCGCAGCGAGGTAAACGCCTGGATCAGATGAAAGCTGAAAAGACCTCCGATTTACGATCGGAGGTCTTTTCGGATATTATAAAACGTATTTTTCGGAGAAGTTCTTGTAATAAGCATCAAAGTTGTGCGAACGCATTTCTTTCAGAGCTATGAGGTAGCCGTGGGCGTCAAGCTCGTTCGTCTGCAGCTCTATCATTGCAATGGCAATATTGGAGCAGTGGTCGGCGACACGCTCAAAGTTTGTGAGCAGATCGTTGTAGACAAAACCGTGGTTTAACGTACATACATCATTCTGAATTCTCTCAACGTGGTGAAGCTTTATCTCATCGCACAGCTCGTCGATACGCTCCTCCAGCGGTTCGACCATGTAAGCCTTTTCCACATTCTCTTCCACAAATCCGGAGATCGCAAGCTGTAATATTTCCGTAACTGCCGCTTCGAGCACCTGAAGCTCCGCCCTTGCGTCGCCGGAAAAGACGATCTTCTTTTCATATATCTCCTGTGCGGCTTCGGAAATGTTCTTTGCATGGTCACTGATACGCTCAAAGTCACTGATAGTGTGCAGATATCTGGTGACGCGGCTGTTCTGTTCCTCGTTGAGCTCATGGGCATTGAGCCTGACAAGATAGGTGCCGATCTTGTCTTCGAACCGGTCGATCAGATCTTCCTCAAGGTCGACCTTTTCAAAGCCATCCGTATTGAATTCACGCAGCAGCATAAGGGAATCCGTAAAGTTGTCGCGGCAGTGACGCGCCATGGAGTTTACGGTCAGACGGCTCTGAGCGATGGCAACCGCAGGGTTGACAAGGAAACGGTCATCCAGACGGTCAAAGTCCTCATTGGCAGAGCGCTCCTCTGCGCTTTCCTTTACAATACTGCTTATCGTTTTTACGAGCAGACCGATAAACGGCAGCAATATGACAGCGGTGACTACTCTGAAAACCGTATTTACAAGCGCGACGGAGACAGTATCCAGTATCATCGTCTTGATCGTAAAGTCAAATACCGCGTCTAAGGCATAATAGGCTGTTCCGCAGATCACAGCGCCGAGTATTTCGATCGCCAGATACGCAAAAGCCGTGCGGCGGCCGTTTACTCTTGCGCCGAGAGCGGAGAAGAGCACGGGCATGGCAGCGCCGATGGCAATACCGAGAATGACGGGGTATGCTGTTGCAAAGGTGATTGCGCCGGTCATGGAAAGCGCCTGAAGAATACCGACGGCAGCGGATGCGCTCTGCAAAACGGCGGTGAAGACGGCGCCGACAAGAATGCCGACAAACGGATTTGAGAAGGTGGTGAGCATGGATATGAATTTCTCACTCTCCTTCAGCGGAGCGACTGCGCCGCTCATGGCCTGCATACCGAACATCAGAACGGAAAAGCCGAGCAGGATATTCCCTATATGTTTTTTGGACGCTTTTTTGCAGAACATACGGAAAATAATACCGATAACGGCCATAAATGCGGAGATAGTCGAAGTGGACAGCAGAGAGACCCAGCCTGTGCCCTCAATGCTCGAAAGACAGATGATCCAGCCGGTTATGCTGGTACCGACAAGAGCGCCTAAAATTATCGAGATCGCCTGATCGAGCTTCATCATACCGGAGTTGACAAAGCCGACGACCATAACGGAGGTTGCCGACGAGGACTGAATAACGGCTGTAACGCCTGTTCCGAGCAGCAGCCCCTTAAGGTGCGTGTCTGATAATTTATACAGAATGAGCTCCAACGAATTGCCGGCGACTTTTTTCAGACCGTCGCCCATAAGGGTCATACCGAAGAGGAAAAGCGCTACGCCGCCGAGTAACGAGATCACATTCGAAATGCTCATACGTCCTGTCTCCTGAACTGTTTTCCTTTTTATATTTATACCATAACATATTCCGGCTCTGACGGCAACTATGTATAATTACAATTTATCCGGGTAAATGCGATTGAAAACGGGGCGGATTTGTTGTATTATGCAAAAAGAAAAAAGTAAGGTAAACATTATGAAAATTTTTTATCATGACAGCAATATTGTTGTATGCGAAAAACCGGCAGGAATGCTTTCCGAGAGCGGCGGAATGCCGGAAGCGCTCTCCGGACAGCTCGGAGGAGAGTATTTCTGTGTTCACAGACTGGACAGAGCGGTGGGCGGTCTGATGGTATATGCCGGAAACGCGAAAGCTGCCGCGGAGCTGTCGAAGCTTTTTCAGAGCGGAGGCGTAACAAAGGAATATCTTGCCGTTGTACCTGATAGACTTGAACAGCCGAACGGCGAAATGACGGACCTTCTGTTCCATGACAAAATGAAAAATCACTCCTATGTCGTAAAGCGTATGAGAGCGGGTGTAAAGCAATCACGACTTGCATATGAAAAGCTTTGCAGCACGGACGGCTTTGCCCTTGTACGGGTAAAGCTTTTTACCGGTCGGCCGCATCAGATCCGCTGTCAGTTTGCGTCTCGCAAAATGCCGCTGCTGGGCGATGTCAGATACGGAAGCACCGTGAAAGACACAGATATCGCCCTCTATTCCTATCATCTGAGCTTTATAGATCCTTATACGAAAAAGAAAACGGAATATTTTTCATATCCGACGGGAGAGCTGTGGAAGAGATTTGAAAATGCGCTTGAAAATGTAATTTTTTGTTCTTGAACATATGAAGGGAAAATGTTAAAATATCTCTATTATAGACGCATCGGAGGTGCCCGAAACGTATGGAAGCGAGATACGGCTTTATTCACGAAATGCTCGATATCAAAATACTGATATTGTATATACTGCGCCGCCTGCCCGGATATGTGGACGGCAACACACTGACGGAGCTATGTCAGTGTGACGGAGGTGTGGGGTATTTTGACTATGCTCAATGCCTTTACGAGCTGGTGGATACCGGTAATGTGGAGCAGGAGGGTAATAAATACAGGATCTCCGAAAAAGGCGCCAGAAGTGTGGATGAAGTGGAGAGCTCTCTGCCCAAGTCAGTGCGCCGCAAGGCGGAACAGGTGCTCAAACCGGTAGCAAGCAAACTTGAACGTGAGTCGATGATAGAAGCGTTCCACTACCGCACAGACAACGGTATGACCGTGGAGCTTGCCATGTCCGACGGCAGGGGAGAGATCGTCCGTCTTCGCTTCCTTGCCGGAAACGAGGAGTTTGCAGAGACTATCGAGAAAAATTTCCGAAAAAACGCGGAAGATTATTTTATGAAGATCGTCAATATGATGTGCGAAGAGCAGAAAGAAGATAAGAAAAAATGAGATCCTTTATTCCCGATGATTACAGAACTCTCCTGAGTATTTACGACACCCAGAAGGCAATCAGTCTTCTCAAGAGACTTTTTGAGGACAAGCTGTGCGCACAGCTCAGCCTTTACCGTGTTTCCGCACCGATCTTTGTTGAAACCGGAACAGGTCTCAACGATGACCTCAACGGTGTAGAACGCCCTGTTTCTTTTGACATTCTGCGCTCGGACAAGACAGCCCAGGTGGTACAGTCCCTTGCGAAGTGGAAGCGCATGGCGCTCAAGCGCTACGGTTTCTATCCCGGAAAAGGACTCTGCACCGATATGAACGCCATCCGACGCGACGAGGACGAGCTGGACAATCTCCACTCCGTCTATGTCGACCAGTGGGACTGGGAGAAGATCATTCTGCCCGAAAACCGCTGCGTGGACTATCTGAAGCTCACGGTAATGGACATCGTCACCGCGATCTGTGATACACAGGACACAATGCAGGCCATCTATCCTCAGCTCCAGTGCCTCGGAAAGCTTGAACGGCGCGTATCCTTTGTCACCGCACAGCAGCTCGAGGATATGTATCCCGATATGACTGCAAAGCAGAGAGAGAACGCCTATACAAAAGAGCATAAGACCGTTTTCATTATGGGCATCGGCGGCACGCTCAGATCAGGAAAGCCGCACGACGGCAGAGCACCGGACTATGATGACTGGACGCTCAACGGCGATATACTGTTCTGGGATGATGTACTGGACTGCGCTATGGAGATTTCATCCATGGGCATCCGTGTCGACCCGATCGCCCTTGACAATCAGCTCCGTATTTCCGGCCGGGACGAACGCCGCACTCTGCCCTATCATAAGGCACTTTTAAACGGCGAGCTGCCTCTGACCATCGGCGGCGGCATCGGTCAGTCCCGCCTTTCCATGCTGCTTTTGGGCAAGGCGCATATCGGCGAGGTGCAGGCATCCATCTGGGACGCGAATACCGTTAAGGTATGTGAAGAAAAGGGAGTTATGCTCCTGTAAAATTAAGGGAAATATTATGTCATTTGTAAGCTTTCCGTTCTGGGCGATATTACTGCCGCTGCTGTTTCTTGCATATGCGCTGTGCGGCAAAACGGCAAGGGGTCAGAACATCGTTCTGCTCATAGGAAGCATTATATTTTACGGCTCCTATGACCTCAAATATCTTATAGTTCTTGCCGCGAGCATTGCCGTCACATATTTCGGCGGTCTGATCGGCTCAAAACAGACGGACAGGGAAAAGGGAAAAAAGGTACTGACAGCAGCGCTGATAATCAATCTTGCGCTGCTTGTGGTGTTTAAGTATACGCCTTTTGTGCTCGGCAATCTCAATTCGCTACTGGGTCTCATAGGCGTATCTGTTGCGATCCCGAAGATCCTTCTGCCTGTCGGGCTGAGCTTTTATGTCTTCCAGAGCTCTACATATCTGCTGGATTTAAAGCGCGGCAAATGCGAGTGTGAGAAGAACGTTATCAATTACGCTCTGTTTGTCTCGTTTTTCCCCACGGTCGTCTCCGGTCCCATTCTGAGAGCGTCACATATGCTCCCGCAGATAAGAAACAGGCGCGAGATAAGCTTTGAGAGATTTCAGATATTTCTGTTTACCTTCCTCTGGGGTATGTTCCTCAAGCTCGTTCTGGGGGACAGACTCTCGCCGCTTGTTGCCCATGTCTATCAGCGTTATTACGATTACGGCGGCTTTACGCTTTTTGTACATACCTGCCTTTCCATGCTCCAGCTATATATCGATTTTGCCGGATACAGCTTTATGGCTATCGGCACGGCGGCGCTGTTCGGCTTCGATATACCGGACAACTTCCGCCAACCGTGGTTTTCAACCTCGGTCGCGGAATTCTGGCGTCGCTGGCACATCTCCATGATGAGCTGGTTTACAGACTATCTCTATATTCCCCTCGGCGGCAGCAGGCGGGGACGGGCGAGATATTATCTCAACACGCTGATAGTTTTTGCCGTCAGCGGACTGTGGCACGGCACCTCATGGACATTCATGCTCTGGGGTCTCGGCGGAGCGCTTTATATGATCATCGGGAAGCTTTTACTGCCGACAAGACTTAAGCTCAGCGAAAAACTGGGCGTGGATCGTGAGAGCTTCGGCTTTAAGACCCTGCAGCGGTTTATCACCTTTTTCCTCATCGCGCCCCTTGTGGATATTTTCAGCGTGGGTACCTTGAAGGAGTGCGCGGTGTATTTCTACCGTATGCTTACCGTGTGGAATCCCTGGGTGCTGTTTGACGGCTCACTGTTTGAACTCGGTATGACACAGACCGACTGGCGCGTGTGCGCAGCTGCCGGAATCGTGATGCTGTGTGTGTCCGCTGCGCGTGAAAAGGGGCTTGGCTGCCGATTTATCATTTCCCAGAATGTAGTTTGCCGCGTGGTCATATTTATGGTGCTTGTATTCTCGATCGTGGTCTTCGGCGTGTACGGCGCGGCCTATTCCGCGAGCGCGTTCGTGTACGCGGGATTTTAGGAGGCGGCTATGAAGGTTTATTTTAAAAGGTTTATCTGCCTCCTGCTTGTCGTATGTCTGACGCTGGGCGGAGTGTGGTATATCGACAGAGTATTACGGCTCAAACGAGTCGACGGTATCCTCACCATGCAGAATTTCTACGCACAGCCGAAGGAAAGCGTGGATGTCCTCTTTATCGGCAACAGCCACAGCGGTATAAACATTGATACAGCGACTTTGTGGAACAACTACGGTATTTCCTCCTATAACCTCTGGGGTGGCGTGCAGCCTCTTTGGAACTCTTACTATTTTCTAATTGAAGCCCTCAAATACCAGCGTCCCGAGGTCGTTGTGCTTGAGATTACCGCGGCATCAAGCGACTATGAGTATTCGGAGGAGCAAAATCAGCTTAAAAATACCGCCGGCATGAAGCTCTCCAAGACAAAGCTTGAGGCGGTAAAGGTCAGCGCCCCGAAGGACAGATGGCTCGATCTGTTTTTCGGCCTGCCGCTTTATCACGGACGTTTTGATGAGGTCGAGCAGAAGGATTTTGAAAATTTTCCATGGTCTGACGGACTTGAAAACTTCAAGGGCAGCTACCTTCTCTACGGCGTGGGCAACTACCGCTTTGAAAGCGCGGAGGGCGTAAACGAAAATCAGGAGATCATGGAGAAGGAGAGGGAATACCTCATTAAAATTATAAAGCTCTGCGAGGAGGAAAAGCTTCCTCTGATGCTGCTGAAAACTCCCGCGCTTGAACGGCATGACGCACAGAAGATATACAATACCGTTGCCGAGATCGCGGACGTGCACTCTCTGCCGTTTATCAACATGAACCTTATGGACAACGAGCTCGGCATTACCGAAAACGACTGGTCGCTTGACCGCCACATGAACGGCGAGGGCGCACGCAAGGTGGCGGACTGGCTTGGAAAATATCTCACCGAGAACTATGACCTCACCGACCATCGGAGTGATACGGCATACGACAGCTGGTTTATAAACGCAAGGACCATAAATAACGATTACCTTGCCGCCATCACAGACGCGGAGAACTTTTTCACCGAGCTTGATAAGGATGGCAACACCGTTCTGCTGATAAAGAATTCCCCGTGGGAGGGGAATGAGGAATATCTTGCCCTGTGCGGAATGCTTGAAAAGACGGGCATGGACATTAAGACTCTGGATGAAAATGAGCACGGCGCATGGCTGATTTCCGATACAGTCAGCGCTCTTGACCATGACGGCGACATATATTCGACCGAACTGGACGGAAAAGCTCTTGAAGTCAATTTTGAATATCTGACCGCAAACCTCGGAGGCAAAGAGCTCGCATGGTTCGGTACATCAGACATCCTGTGCGTCGTATATGACGAATATCTACATAATCTTGTTGACATAACATCTTTTTCGCAAAGTGGTCACTATCGCCTCGAACGGGCAGAAAAATAAGCTGCTGAAAGGATATAACATGAATCTTCCGTTAATATTTGACCTGCACTGCGACACGGTTTTATCGCTTTATCAGCACAAAAAGACGCTCCGAAACTGGGACGGGCACATAAATCTTGCAAAGCTGAAAAGCCTCGGTGCCCCGGTACAGAGCTTCGCGCTGTTTCTTGCCACCCATGACGCGGCGGAGCATCACGGCATAACCGAGCCTCCCTGTGAGCTGTTCAACAGTATGTATGAGATCTTCATACGTGAGCTTGAAGCAAATAAGGACTGCATTTCACAGGTGTTTACATATGCGGATATTGAGAAGAACATCGCCGAAAACCGCGTTTCCGCGCTTCTGACGCTTGAAGACTGCGTGCTGATTGACGGTAAGAGCGAACGTGTGGACGAAGTCTTCAAAAAGGGTGTTCGCATCGCGGCACTCACATGGAATTACGAAAATTCCCTCGGCTTCTCAAACTCCTTCGACAAGGAGCTGCACGGAAAGGGCTTGAAAAAATTCGGCTTTGACTGCGTTGAACGCATGAACGAGCTGGGGATCATAGTTGATGTTTCCCATCTTTCCGAGGGAGGCTTCTGGGACGTTTCCAAATGCACCCAAAAGCCGTTTATCGCCTCTCACTCCTGTGCAAGAGCCCTCTGTGACCATTCAAGATGCCTTACCGACGAGCAGCTTCGTGCCATCGGTGACTGCGGCGGCGTGTGCGGTGTGAACTTCTATTCGGAATTCCTCGTTAAGGACAGCGTACATACGACCTGCGCCGATGTCGTCCGCCACATGGAGCATATCCGAAATAAGGCGGGGATTGAGGCTGTCGCTTTCGGTTCGGACTTTGACGGAATTGACTGTACGCTTGAGTTTTCGGACTATGCGGGACTGCCGACGCTCCTTGACGCGATGGGTAAGAGTTTCTCCGATAAGGAGATAGAACTGATCTGCGGAAAAAACGCTCTGCGCGTATTCAGAGATTGCGTAAAATAACAGGGTGCGTTATTGCACCCTGTTTTATAAAAGGCATTTATTTCTGAATTTTTCGATATTTTCATCGGAAATTTTCAGAGCTTTGTGTATGAATCCGTCCGGTCCGCCGTACAGTGTTTCCATTTCCGAGAGAGCGGCCTCAAGATATGCTTCGTCAGCAACGTAAAGTGAACGTATCTTATAAGCGGCCTCTTCCGGAACCCCCTTTGCGATGAAGCTGCGAAATGCACTGTCGGCAAAGCTGATCGCGGTTTTATTCGTCTCCATGTAGTCGGCAAATATCGTTTCACGGTCTATTCCGAGCATATGCTCGACAAGAACTGATACCATACCGCATCTGTCCTTGCCTGCCGAACAATGCCACAGCACCGCGCCGTCATCCGGATGATTCATAACTTTATAAAGTACGTTTGCAAAGCCCCTGACAGCCATCGGATGATCGACCATCCCCCGATACAGCATCGCCATATCGAGCCACATAGTCTGCCCCAATTTTTCAAGGGATATGCTGTCACGCGAGATACCGAGCACCGTATCCGAGAAAATGGGGATATGGATATTGCTTACGCCTTTTATTTCTTTGTCCGGCTTTTCACTGCGTTCAAGATCGGAACGAAGGTCGATGATGGTTTTAAGGTGAAGCACATCGGTCAGTTCGGCGGCATCGCTGTCGGAAATATTGAAAAGTGATGCACTTCGAATGAGCAGACCGTGCCGGATGCTTCTGCCGTCTTTGCTTTTCAGCCCGCCGAGATCGCGCAGGTTTTCTATGTTCATATATTGATCCTCTTACCGTTTTTGTTGATTATCTCATAAATCCGCGCAAAAGTAAACAGCGAACGGTATTGAGCCGCTGTCGTTGAAAATACTTCGGGAGAAGAATATGGAGCTTTTATTTGCCCCGATGGAGGGCATAACGGGATATATTTACAGGAAAATACACAGTGAAATGTTCGGCGGAGCAGATATGTATTACTCTCCCTTTATCGCTCCCGACAGCACGGGACGGTTTAAGGCGGGAAATCTCAGGGACGTTCTGCCGGAGAATAACATCGGAGTTCCGCTCACTCCGCAGATACTTGCAAATAATCCGGATGCGTTTCTCGCAGTTGCCGGAGAGCTTGCTGAGATGGGGTATGACACGGTCGATCTGAATGTGGGCTGCCCTTCCGGTACTGTGACGGCAAAGCACAAGGGCGCGGGAATGCTCTGTGATGTGAAGGCTCTTGACGTTTTTCTGGACAGAGTGTTTTCTTCGTGTCCGATAAAGATCTCCGTCAAGACAAGACTCGGTGTTTCAAATTCGACAGAATTTGAAAATGTGCTTGCAGTATATAAAAAGTATCCGCTTTCAAGGCTTACCGTACATACAAGGTGCGCAAGCGGTATGTATAAAAGCCCTACTGAACCCGCGGCTTTTTCGCCTGCTCTTGAAGCCTTTGGAGACAGAGCCTCATATAACGGCAATATTGTCAGTATTGAACGTTTCAACTCGCTTGCCGATATGTATCCTGCCCTCGCTTCCGTTATGATGGGCAGGGGAGTGATAGCCGACCCGGCTCTGATGCGCACAGTGAAAGGCGGAGCGAAAGCCGACAAAAATGAGATCAGAGCTTTTCATGATGCCTTGCTTGCAAAAACTCTCGAATCGGGGCTGTTTGAGATATATACGGTCGGCAGAATGAAGGAGCTGTGGTTTTATATGTCGCATATGTTTCCCGACTGCGATAAGCAGCTTAAAGCCATAAATAAATCAAAGTATATCTCCGACTATAACGCCGCAGTATCCTCGCTCTTTTCAAACTGCGCTTTTGACCGCGACTCATTTTTCCCGTGCTGAAAAATTCCCGGCAAGCATCTGAGCTTACCGGGAATGTATCATCTTATCGGAATAAGTATTTCTTCACCGACAGAAAGGGCGGTAAAATCCATACCGCGATTGAGCACAGCCATCCACTTTTCACACTCTTCAAATGTACGACCGTAAGAAGCACATATTGAGATGGCTGTATCACCGTAGCTTATCACATGGCTGATGACCTGAATATACGTGTCATTGAGAAGATTGGACTTTGTCGTGGGCAGCCACAGAACGACTCCGAGCGGAACGATGTCGAGAGAAGAAAGCTGATTTATCGACTGAATCGCGTCGCCGAAATCACGGTAATCAAGACCCCAACAGCTGTAAATATTTGTAAGAATATCTCCGGACTGTATTTCATATGGCATTAGATAATACTTGGTGCAGTCATTCCCGACTGGATATTCGTCTGCGGCTGCGGCAGGACTTATCAGCACCGAGCAGAAAACCATAATGACAAATACAACAGAGCAGATAATACGTTTACGCATATTATGTACACCCCATTATGTTTATTTGACTAAAGTATAGCACAGTCCGAAGATTATGTAAAGCTGATTATGTCGAAGGGAGTGATTAATGCGGTAAACATGACGAAAAACATTCAGACGATATTTAAGCTTTATTTTATAAAAAATGATAAGAAGTAAGAACGTTAATGGAAATAATTCACTAAATCGATTTACAGATAAATCGAATCGGCTCCGACAATTTTGTGTATTATCACAAAATTGCCGGAGCCGATATTTTCGGATGTTTTTCTGATCAATGATCTGCTATTTATCCACGCGCTGACGTTCGATAAGCTCTGCAAAAAATCCGCCTTTTGCGATGAGCTCGTCGTATGTGCCGTCCTCAATGATCTTTCCCTTGTCAAGCACCAGTATTCTGTCACACTGGCGGATCGTGGAAAGACGGTGGGCGATCACTATTCTGGTACATTTCAGACCGTCAAGAGCTTCCGAGACTTTTTTCTGTGTGACATTGTCGAGAGCAGAGGTCGCCTCGTCAAAAATGAGGATCTTAGGCTTTGGAGCAACGGCACGGGCGATCATGAGCCGCTGCTTCTGTCCTCCGGAGAAGCCCCCCTGTCCCTCTGTGACCATGGTATGCATTCCCATCGGCATTGCCCGTATGTCATCGGCAACTCCCGCTATCTCGGCGGCAGCCCATGCATCGTCCAGCGTGAGCCAGGGGGCGGCGATCGTGATATTGGAGAAGATGTCACCATAGAAGAGCTTTCCGTTCTGCATCACAACGCCGATCTTGCTGCGCAGAGACTTGAGGTCAAGAGACTTGATATCATGTCTGTCAAAGTATACTGAGCCCTTCTGAGGCTGTTCAAAGCCCAGAATGATACGCACGAGTGTGGATTTGCCGCAGCCGGTAGAACCGACAAGTGCAACATACTGTCCGGGCTTGATGTTGAGCGAGAGATTGTCGATTATGTTGGGAGAGTTTTCGTTATAACGGAAAGAAATGTTGTTAAGTTCGATGGCTCCGTTGAGCTTGGTGACGATCTTTCTGCCGACGCTTAATTCAGGCTCGGCATCCATGATGGGCTTGACCTCTTCAAATACAGGTTTTATCGAAGCGGCTGTCGTAGCTACACCGGCAAGAGACATAAAAGCGGCGGAGATCATGGCGTATGATGTGTTAAATGCATTGAACTGTGCGATAGAGACGCCGTTTTTAACGGCACAGTAGTACAGAATGATCGTACCGCAAAGAGTTATACCGGTGCTTATCACTCCGTAGATCCGAAGAAACAGCGGTTTATTGTAGGTGAGCTGCGCTTCCTTTGAGTAGAGTCCAAGCCAGCGGGAGAACATTCTCTTTTCGGCCCCCGCAAGCTTTACCTTTTGCACGCCGGTGATCATGGAGTAGATCATGCCGCTCTCTTTGCCGGATACTTCCATGAGCTTACGGGTTATTTTCATCTGAGAAAAGGTTGCCGAAACGGAGACAACAAGTGTGGCGGCTATTATTATGAGTGCGGGAACAACAAGAGAGGGAGCATACTGGAAGATCTTGTATATATATATAAGCGAAAGCAGCGAGGTGATGGATGTGGTAAAAACAGAATTGAAGAGCATGGAGCACATGGATTCCATGCAGCTCATTTTATAGGAAAGCTGACCTGAGCTGTAGTCTTTAAAGAACGAGGCGGGAAGAGACATGACACGCGCCATCGTGGCCGACTGCACTCTCAGATTGAGCAGGGTGGAGACGTTGGAGTCGAGAAGTGATTTTACGGCGTTGAAGATGAGCGTACTGACCGACAGGCAGACAGAGAAGATCGTAATGCTCAAAAGAAGCTGAACGCTGTGTCCCGTAACGACTTTTGACATGATAAAATAACTTACGTTCGGTGTTATCATGCCGAGAAGCAGAACGATCACACTGATAACTCCGATCGGAGCAATGGTGTATACGGGGAGGGAGTTGACGATAAATCTCAAAATATCGCCGATATCTATTTTGCGCAGAGGGAAGGGCTGATAAAAACACATGGCGTCAGGCATAAGATTGCCTTCGGTCTTTTTCGAAAGCTTGACAGTATTTCCGGTTTCGGGGTCACAGTAATGATATCCTCCTAAAACGCCGGGAATGAGTGCGACGATGCTGTGGTCGGAAGCAAGCTCACCGAGAAGCGGACCGGAGCAGTCTTTATACCACCCCTCGCTGAGGGTTACGCGCCTTGACATGATTCCGTGCGGACGCAGAAGGTAGTCGATCTGCTCATCACGTCCCTTTATGTCCTCCGGCAGCTCGGTGCTGCTGAGACGGAAATAACGGAGAATTTCGGACATGGCGTCGGTGACCATTATCCGGTCACTTCTGCTGCTGCGTCCGGCTCGCTTTCCGAGCACGGCGGAGGCAATGTCATCGAAGGCATCTTTCATGGCCTCGCTGTCTTTTATCTTTCTTTCACGTATCTGTTCATCGAACCAGCTCATAAAATGCCTCCTTTCATTCGCTCGTTACAAGCTGTGTATACAGCCCGTTGAGTGCCATCAGCTGCTCATGAGTCCCACGCTCCATTACCTTGCCTTTGTCCAGAACGATGATCTCGTCACAGTCTCGGATCGTGGAAAGACGGTGGGCGATGACGATGCAGGCGATACCTCTGTCTTTGATGGATTTGACGACATTGAATTCTGTCCGTGCGTCGAGAGCGGAGGTGGCTTCATCCATGATGATGACTGTGGGATCCTGTGCAAGAACTCTGGCTATCTCCATTCTCTGACGCTGACCGCCGGAAAAGTCCTTGCCGCCCTCGGTGAGAACATACTGGTAACCGCCGTCACGCTGCATGATATCCTCGTGGAGCTGCGCGTCTCTTGCGGCCATGATCATCTCAAAGTCTTCAATGGTATTGTCCCACATTTTTATATTGTTTGCGATCGTATCTTCAAAAAGGATGATGTCCTGATCTACGACCGCCAGAGAACCCGTGAACACACTGCGGTCGATCTCGGTTATAGGATGACCGTCATAGAGGATCTCACCGCTCCAAGGCTGGTAGAGACCCGAGATAAGTTTGGAAAGAGTGGACTTTCCGCAGCCGGAGCCACCCACGAAAGCAACACGGCAGCCGGGCTCAAGAGTCATGCTGAAATTTTCGATCAGCGGCTGAGCAAGGGGAGAGTATCCGAAGGTCACATTCTTAAGCTCAATCTTTCCGGTAAGCTTGGAATAGTCTTCATCCTTACGAAGCTCTTTTTCAACACAGACAGGGTCTGACGGATACTTCATAACGTCCTCAATGCGCTCCATCTGTGTGCGCATTTCCTGTATGGTCTGACCGGCAGAGATCAGAGAGCTTGCAGGGGCAATAAAAGCGGCGAGGAAGGTCTGAAAAGCGGTGATCTTACCGATGGTAAAGCTGCCGCACATGACGAACCACACACCCATCATCAAAACAGCCGTCTGTGTGATTGCATCCACGAGAGTGGGGATCATACCGAGAGTGGCGTTGAGACGCGCAAACTTCATCTGCTGTGTGTTAACGCTTGCCTGAAATCCGGACCAGCGCTCAAAATATCCGTTTTCCGTGCCGCTGGCCTTTATAGTCTCGATCATTTCGATACCGGCGACGGTAGTGCTTGCCAGTTTGCCGGCATCACGCATCTGTACTCTTGTGATATTGACACGTTTGGCGGAAATGAGTCTGGAGACAAAGGAGTCTATGATGATGGATCCGACCCCGACCAGCGTGAGCTGCCAGGAATAGCGCAGCATCACGACAAGATAGAATACCATCATGAGAACCTGCAGCACCAGAGGAGCCAGTGTCCCGATGAGGCTGTTGGCGATAGAGGCGTTGTCGTTCTGACGCTGCTGGATATCGCCGGCCATACGCTGGGAAAAGAACTCCATAGGCATATGCAGCACTTTCCAAAGAAATGTTGTACTGCCGATAATTGCCATTTTGCCCTGTATCTTCAACTGCGTCAGGGCATCGGCGGCGGAAACGATTATCTGGATCGCCGCCAGAACACTCATGCAGGTTATCAGAGGAACGAACCAATCGGGATTTTTTCCTGTGAGAAGTCTGTCGTAAAAGACCCTCGTAAATGCGGGATTTATTATGCCGATAAGGGAAGTGATGAGCGTGGTAGCAATGACGAACGCTATCGCGGCACGTGCACCTTTAAGACGTTCCTTTGCAAAGCTCACGACGCTTTTCGGCTTGCCGCCGGGCTGGAAGCTTTCCGAAGGCTCAAACATCAGACAGATACCCGTAAAGGCCATATCAAAGTCTTCCATGGGAATACGGCAGATGCCTCGCGCAGGATCATTGATGATCGCTTTGCCGCCTTTGAAGCCGCAGCAAACGACAAAGTGATTGAAATTCCAGTGGATTATGCATGGAAACCTACCGTTTTTTTTCAGCTCTTCAGGCTCAAAACGGTAGCCCTGTGATATGAGCCCGTAGTTTCTTGCGGCACGAAGTACGTTTTTCGCGCTTGAGCCGTCGCGGGATACGCCGCAGTCCTTTCGTACCTGTTCAAGCGGGATCCATTTGCCGTAGTATGCCAGTATCATGTCCAGAGATGCGGCGCCGCACTCCAGTGCTTCTATCTGCATGACCACAGGCACCTTTACCCAGCCGCCGGAAACAGGGCTATTGATTTTTTTCTCAGCCATGGCAGTTACCTCAGTTGAAAACGAAAGACAGCGGATTTACGCTCTCGGTCACAATTTCGGCCGGATATATCCCGTCGGGAAGCGTTACATTGACGGGGGCGCTGAATACCCACTCTCCTTCGGTGAGCTTGCCCACGTGGATGCAGTATTCCTGAAAATCGCCGTCGACGATTTCAGGCTCGGAGGATATGGTGCCGAGGACGGCGGACTGACCGTTCACATTTATGACGGCTCCCTCGCTGCAGCCGTCAAGATCGGCTTCACGTATGTAGCATATCGTATTTCCGTCGGCACTGACGGCACAGACAGAGACAGTCGTTTCAACATGTCCGAAAATTCCCCACACACCTACGCCGATAAGAAACACTATTACGGCTGAAAGCAGCAGCCATATACCGGGATTTGAAACACGGATATAGTCATTGAGCTGCTCGGGAGAAGAAATCCTGTCAATGCTTTTCTGACGAAAAATGCTGTTTTTTTCCATATACACGCCCTCTTTTCTGATAGAAAATGATATTGCTTTTTCTGCCATACGGAAATGATGTTCGAAATTATTTTTACATTATATAACATACAGATCATTTTTTCAAGGAAATAAAGAATATTAACCGGATAAAAAGAAAATACGAGCAATTTCCTGTTGACGATAAACAGATTTGCAGTTTATAATATCCGAAAATATATCAAAAAAGGTGAATTGAAAACGTATGATGTTTGAAATTGACGAAAATATAACATTTCCCGGATTGTTTGAAAATGTTGTCAGAGAATTTCCGCAAAGACCGGCGCTGGAGACATCAGACACAAGCTATACATATGCACAGCTTGACAGACGAGTAAGAAATCTCTCTGCGGGCCTGTCGAAGATCGGGGTAAAGCGGGGAGACCATGTCTGTATCTGGGCAGAGATGCGTATTGACACTGCGATCACTTATTATGCTCTTATGCGCATCGGTGCCGCATCCGTCATGATGCGGACAGGCACACCGGAAAACATGCTTGCGGATATCATTGATAAAAGCGACAGCGTGCTTGTCATATGCGGCTGCGAGCAGGTAGATATGTTCCGAAGAGCGTCGCTTCCGGAAAGCGTACGTGCGATCGTTTCCGTGACAGACAGTGAAAATGCCGACTACAGCTTTTCACAGCTTGAAAAAATCGGTGAGCAGATGGGGGAACGGGAGTTCAAAGAGCTTGAAAACAGAGTTGACGGCACCGAGACCTCCGAGATACTTTTCACCTCCGGAACAACCGGCATCCCTAAGATGGTCGTGATCAGCCAGTATGCCAGACTGAATATGGGCAGACTGCTTGCATACAATCTGCGTGCCGATTCAAATGACAAGTTCCTCAACGCTCTGCCGATGTTTCACTGCTTTTCCCTCGGGTCCAATCTTACGGTGGCACTTGCCGTCGGTGCGTGCGTGCATTTTCCTGACAGCCGCCATACAACCGATATTATCAAGGCGATTCGCAGAGGATGTACGGTTTTCAATGCCGTGCCGACACAGTTTACCGTGCTTTTAAAACGCCGGGATCTGACAGATGAAGACTTTGTAAAGCTTCGTGTGGGTATGGTCGGGGGCTCTGTGTGCAATACGGAGCTGTTCCGGCAGATCGAAGAGCGGCTCGGCGTAACGCTTGTCTCCACTCTCGGCATGACCGAATGTGCGGGCGGAGTTACGATGGCGAGTCTGGACGATGACCTGACTACAAGGTGCATGACTCTCGGCAAGGTGCTTCTCGGGGATGAATGCAGGATCGCGGACATCCGTACGGGCGAGACTCTGCCGGACGGCGAGAAGGGGGAATTCTGCGTACGCGGCTTCTCACAGATGAAGGGCTACTACAAGGAGCCCGAGCTTACGGCAAAGGCTGTGGACAGTGAAGGCTGGTTCCACTCGGGAGATCTTGCATGGCGCGATGAAAACGGCAACATAAACCTTGCCGGGCGCATCAAGGAGCTTATTATCCGCTCGGGCGAGAATATCTGCCCCGGCGAGATCGAGAGCGCGATATTGCAGATGGAGCAGGTGGCAGCCGTCAAGGTCGCTGCCGCGCCGGATGAGGTCTTCGGAGAAGAGGTCTGCGCCGTCATCGTACCCGAAAAGGGGAGAAACGTTACAAACCGCGAGATCATAGAGCATCTGAGAGGCAGGGTGGAGCTGAACAGGATACCGAGATACTATGTCTATCTCAAAGAGCTACCTCTGAATCCGGTAGGAAAGCCCGATCTGGTCGCCATTCAGAAGCTTGCAGCCGACGCTGCGGGAACGCCCAAAGAAGTAATATAAAAAGATTCGGAGCGGGAAATCAATTTTCTCGCTCTGATTTATTTTATGTACAGTATATTACAGAGAAAACCGACGCTCTCTTCACGGGTATAGTCCTCATACTCTTTTCGGCTGATATAATACCTTCTGCCCCACGATGACACGGTCATCCATTTGTCGTCAAGAGCGGTCATAGTCATGTAGTGGGCCTTGACGGAAGCGGCAGGAATGTACTCCCCGTCAGCTGTACGGGTATAGAGTTTAAGCCGTTTCTTTCCCCACACGGCGGGAAAATTCACACCGACGGAGAAAATGACGGGGATATCACGCGCGAGCATATCTGCGGCTCTGTCCCACAGAGGAGCGGACAGAACACAGCGTTTAACACGGTAGGGGAGAGCGCAGCGGATAAAGAAAACGTCAAGACCCGCCGCCATGGTAATCGCGTTGATGCCGCGCATCGGTATGAGCGGAAGAAAGCGATGAACGAGCTTTTCCAACAGAGCGTTATAGAGATCGATCGGAACGGCACCGCCGGCGGGAAGAGCGTCAAAGCCCTCATATCGGACGGGACTGTGGTATCTGTGCAGATATAATAGCAGATCAAGCGCCGCGACAGGCCCACAGCCGCATTTCCGTATGTTTTTTGAGGCGGAGAGCATCTGACTCCCTCCGTAAAACTTCCATCCGTTTCTCTCGACGGATGTGTAATCGTGTTGCAAAGAAACCGGCTTCAAAACTCCCACGCTCCAAACTCAAAACTTCATACGCAATATAATAAACTTTTTACTCCCTGTTTACAAGCGTCGTATTTGAGAATATAATCAGCGAATAGAAATATACTATGCGGAGGCTTAATATGCTTGATTTTCTGAAAAGCGAGGGTATAGACAGCGGTATCATCGAAGCGATCGGAGAGTTCAGAACGAAATACCCTGCCGATGAGAAAGATGAATACCGTATCCCGCGCCCGAAATACCGTTACTACGGCAAAGAGGTCTGGGAAAGTGCTCTGGCGGCGATCCTTGCGGGAGAAAATCTCCTGCTCGTCGGACCGAAGGCTACGGGTAAAAATGTTCTGGCCGAAAATCTTTCCGCCGTTTTCAACCGCCCGCAGTGGGACATTTCGTTTTACCTGAATACGGACGCCGCATCACTGATCGGCACCGATACCTTCCGAAACGGAGAGGTCACCTGGCGACGCGGACCTGTTTACTGCTGTGCCGAGCAGGGCGGATTCGGTATCCTTGACGAGATCAATATGGCAAAAAACGAGTCTCTTTCCGTGCTCCATGCGACCCTTGACTTTCGCCGCATCATTGACGTGCCCGGATATGAGCGCATAACCCTTGCACCCTGCACCCGTTTTATCGCAACGATGAACTACGGATACGCAGGAACAAGAGAGCTCAACGAAGCGCTCGCATCCCGCTTTATGGTCATAAATATGCCGGTCATTTCCGAGGAAAACCTTTCAAAGCTCATGACTGAGCAGTATCCCGAGCTGAAGCCATCTTATGCCCGGGAGCTTTCGAAGCTTTTCCATGAAATCCGCGCAAAATGCGACAGCGCCGAGATATCCACCAAGGCTCTCGACCTGCGCGGACTTCTCGCTTCCGTTATGCTCGTAAAACAGGGACTTACTCTCGGACGGTCTCTTGAAATGGGAATTACAAATAAATCCTTTGACGATTTCGAACGTCAGCTTGTGGCAGACATCATATCCGCCAGAATTGACGCATCTCTTACATCGGACGAGATTTTTGAGAAGAAATGAAAGAAGTAAATGAGCTGCAGGTCAAACGCGCAGTTAATATAATATGGAACTGTGCCGATGATCACGCTTTTAAACCGGATTTTAAGGCCTATGACAGCGACGGCAATGCGGAAATATACTGGAATTGTATTTTCGGAGCAGTGCGACGGCATTATGACTATGAGAAATTTGTTCCCGTTTTCAGAGCCTTTGAACAATATGAGGATGCACAACTTTATCAGGCGCTTTTCTGGCTCGGTCTTGAAAACTGCGTTTTTCCCAGAGAGGTCAGCAGCCGCCCCGTGCTTGCGTCGCTGCGAAAGGAGTATGCGCAGGACTTTATAAAGGAGTTTCCGGACGGAGACGGTTATCATCTCTATGAAGCCCTTGCCTCGGCACATTGGAAGCGTGTACTCGGCACAGAGCCGAAAATGAGTCGGTACGACATAAAGCTTCTTGACGAGCTTGAATTTTCACGGGAATTGTCCGAAGAGCAGATCGTTGAGCTGACAGGAGAGCTTTTTAAGCGTTGGTTTGACATCTGCACGGAGGAAAAGAAGAAAGAAAAAAGATTTACTCTTTTAGGGCTTCGAAAGAATAAAGCGTCGCTCAGAAAAAGCCGTTTCGGGAAATTCGGCAAAGGCTTTGCAGAGCATACCGACACATACGGCGGCGGTGCGATGACGGGTGATCAGGACAGACAGCTTAAAACCAAAATGTCCGATTCCGAGCTGAGAGCATTTATTACAACGAAGTACGGAAAACCCTTCCTTAACGAGCGGGAGACAGGTGAGGCGGAACGGACGATCTGCCGCGGCAGCCATAAGGACTGTCATCTGCACTTCACAAACGGCGAGAGAGTAAAGATCAGCGAGATACAAAACGGTTTTGAAGCGCTTGAGCGCCAGCGGGAGAGTGAACAGATCGAGAAAAACCGCCTTTCCTATGAGGCAAATATTGCTCAGAACCGTATAAATATCGCAAGACTGGCCGATAAAATCCAAAACTCAGTACTTCTGCATATGCAGCCCTCACCTGTAAGAACCGATAACGGTGCGCTTGACGGAGGCAGAGTCTGGAGAGCCGCTGCACTTGACGACAACCGCGTCTTTACAAAATACGAGAACGACAATATGGGCGAGCTGACGGTGGATATCCTGCTCGATGCTTCCACCTCACAGAAGTACAGACAGGAGACCGTGTCCGCACAGGGGTATATGATCGCGGAGAGTCTCACAAGATGCGGCATACCGTGCAGAGTAATGTCGTTTTGCTCCATGACGGGATATACGGTACTTCGCATTTTCCGTGATTACAACAAGCCCTCTGATAATAAGAAGATATTCGAATATGTCTCTAACGGCTGCAACCGTGACGGACTTGCGATCTCGGCCGCCCGATATCTCATGAACAAAACGCCCTCGGGACATAAGCTGCTTATCGTTCTGTCCGACGTAAAGCCAAATGACATCATAAAGGTCGCGGCGAGAGCGGGAGACGAGCCGGAGCTGTATGAGGGCGCGGCCGGCGTCACCAATACCGCCTTTGAGGTACGGCGGGCCAGAGCGGAGGGCATTTCCGTGATCTGCGTTTTTACCGGCAACGATGAGGATGTGGCTTCTGCAAAGCTCGTCTACGGCAGAGATTTCGCAAGGATACAGAGCCTTGACAAGCTGGCAGATACGGTAGGCCGACTGATACAGAACAGAATAAAAAACCTTTGATCCGGAGGATCGGAGTATGCATCCTTGACAAGTCCGCGAGCATAGAATATAATATATACACTCTTTGCACTGCAATCTGATCTACAGTACAAACTGAGCAGGCAACGGTTTTGACCGTGGAGCCGGGTTACCGAAATGTAACAGCGGAGAGTGTGAAAACACCCTTTGCGGGACAGTGATATGTTCCGCGGAGAGGTGTCTTTTTTACCGTTCGGGAGAATTGAAAATGGTTATGTGATGTAGTTTTCGTATCAGACGCCTTTTGAAGCATTAACCGCGCAAAGCGCGGCTCTTAAATGCTGCAAAAGTTCTGATTAAAAATGTCTTGTTTTACTGTGAAAGCTCCGCTTCCGCAGTAAAATTATAATAATCGCCCGTTCCTCGCCCCTGACGGGGCAACCGGAACGGATGCGAAAAACTCCCATGCGCAGTCAGCTTTCATTTATCGTGGTGCACATTTGGCGCATGGGAGTTTACTGTGAAAGCTCCGCTTCCGCAGTAAAATTATAATAATCGCCCGTTCCTCGCCCCTGACGGGGCAACCGGAACGGATGCGAAAAACTCCCATGCGCAGTCAGCTTTCATTTATCGTGGTGCACATTTGGCGCATGGGAGTTTACTGTGAAAGCTCCGCTTCCGCAGTAAAATTATAATAATCGCCCGTTCCTCGCCCCTGACGGGGCAACCGGAACGGATGCGAAAAACTCCCATGCGCAGTCAGCTTTCATTTATCGTGATGCACATTTGGCGCATGGGAGTTTAATCAGAAATGAGTATGAGGTGTGTCATGGAAGAGAAGAAGATCGTCAGAAAACTTTCACTGATCGGTATAGGCGGTAATATCCTGCTTGTGGCGTTCAAGCTGTATGCGGGAATTGCGGGAAAGTCCGGCGCAATGTTATCGGACGCCATACATTCTCTGTCGGACGTTTTTGCGACATTAATCGCGTTTCTCGGCGTGCGAATGGCAAATAAGGCTCCGGACAGTGAGCACCCCTACGGTCATGACCGTTTTGAGTGTCTCGCTTCCCTTACGCTGGGACTGATCCTTGCCGGAACCGGGATTGGGATCGGTGCGAGCGGTATAAGGACAATAGCGGCGGGCAATTATGCCGCCCTTGAAATTCCGAAAGGAATTGCTCTTGCAGCCGCAGTCGTTTCGATCGTAGTCAAAGAGGGTATGTTCAGATATACAAAATACTATGCCGTCAAGCTCAATTCCTCCGCATTTATGGCAGACGCATGGCATCACCGCTCGGACGCACTGTCCTCTGTCGGCTCCTTGGCCGGCATCGGAGGGGCGATGCTCGGTTATCCGGTACTTGACAGTGCGGCAAGCGTCATAATATGTATGTGTATTTTGAAGGTCGCGTACGATATTCTGAAGGATGCTCTCAAAAAGCTGCTTGATACTTCCTGTGATAAGGCGCTTGTTGATGAGCTGAAAGTTTTTATCACGGCACAGGAGGGTGTTGACGCGCTCGACATACTTCACACAAGACAGTTCGGCGATAAAATATACATAGACGCGGAAATATCCGTTGACGGGAATATGACGCTTCGGGAGGCTCATGCCATCGCTGAGCGTGTCCACGACGCGGTAGAGCGGAAATATCCGAACACAAAGCATATCATGATCCACGAAAACCCGACAGAAAAATAATACTGCAGAGCGCGAGATTATCTTCCGCCGTATATGCATAAATTTGTTGATTATTTGACAAAGACGGTTTATAATACAACTGTGGTATAGCCACAAATCAATGTGGCAATTTAATTGAGGGAGGAAACAGATATGACCAAATACGACGTCGTGGTCGTAGGCGCCGGCAACGGCGGCCTGTCCGCCGCGACATATCTTGCAAACGCAGGCAAAAAAGTGCTTGTTCTCGAAAAGCACAATCTGCCCGGCGGCTGCGCCACGAGCTTCAGGAGAGGCGCATACGAGTTTGAGGCCACGCTGCATGAGCTTTGCCAGTTCGGTACAGGCGAGGGCGAGGGCAAACGCGGCGCTGTCCGTCAGCTTGTCGATGATATGTACAAGCTGGATGTTGAGTGGTGCAGTGCGGACGAATCCTTTGCATCCATCGCTACCGACCCGGACGGCTTCAATGTGGCCATGCCGGCAGGCGTTCAGAACTTCATTGATGAGATGGAGCGTCAGGTACCCGGCAGCCGTGAGTCGATGACGACGGTTTTGGAGCTTGGACGGATGCTGGTCGACGGTGTGGAATGGCTCTATGAACGCCATAATGAGCCGACGCCGCCGCAGAAGGTCGAAATGCTTCTTAAATATTACGACCTCATGTGCCTTGTTCCTCAGCCGTGCGACGCTATGCTCAGAAAGATCGGCGTACCCGACAAAGCCAGACAGATATTTGAATCTTATTGGACTTACGTTTCGGCAGACTCTACCGAAATGAGCTTTGCACCGTATGTGTTTATGACCTATGTTTACCTTACGCAGAAGCCGTGGTTTGCCAAAAACCGCAGCCATGAGGTCAGCCTCGCTTTCGATAAGCGCATCCGTGAGCTGGGCGGCGATATCTGGTACAACAGTGAGGTAAAGAAGATCGACATCCGCAATAAGCAGGTATACGGAGTGGAGCTTGCGAGCGGCGAGTATATCGAATGCAGGTGGGTTATTTCAAATCTGATGCCCCATGTTGTGTATGACCGTATGGTCGATAAAAATGAAGTTCCCGAGTACGAGCGCAAGAAAATGAACGCGCAGCGTCTTGCTCAGGCTGCCTTCACCGTATATCTCGGCCTTGATGCATCCGCAGAAGAGATCGGATTGAAAAATTACGACACCTTTATGCGCTACACGCCCGATAATCATGAGCAGTTTCTCTCGTCAAGCTCCATTGAGACGCATAAGGACATCACCTGCACCGTTCTGACAAGTGCGCTTCCCGACGCGGCAGGCGAGGGGAGAGCCTTCATTCAGTTTAGTAAGTTCTATGACGGCG
The DNA here is from genome assembly GCA_030531595.1 of Eubacteriales bacterium. Classification (GTDB taxonomy): domain Bacteria; phylum Bacillota; class Clostridia; order Oscillospirales; family Oscillospiraceae; genus Limivicinus. The sequence continues at coordinate 33,570 of JAUNND010000008.1, forward strand.
ACCCGTTCAAGGATGTCACCGAAGAAAACTATTTCAAGATCAAGGATAAAATTGCCCGTGACTGCGTGGAGCGTTACGAGGAGGTCACCGGCTGCGACCTGCAGAGCCATATTGAAGAGATCGTTGTTGCCTCTCCCGTGACATGGGCACGCTATCTCGGCACTCCCAGGGGCGATGTTTACGGCTATATTCCGGCAACCTGGGACGGAATGTTCCCGAGAGTACAGTGCGGTCACCGGGAAGACTATCAGATCAACGGTCTGAGATTTGTCGGAGGACACGGCACCCAGATGGACGGCTATTCACAGGCATATCTCAGCGGCGCAGAACAGGCGCGATATATGCTCCTGGACATGAAGAAGGAGGGCAAGTAAGATGGGAAAATATAACTACAAGAGAGATGTTTTCAAGGGTCTGACTCCGTTTCCCTTCCTCGGCGAGGTCAAGACGAGACTAAAGGCGATCGAGGCCGCTCCCGCGACGATCCCTCAGTCTGTTTTCAATGCCAATATCCTTGCAAAGAGCCTGCACCCCGCCGTACAGTACTGCAAAATAGTTAAAGTTGTCGATCACGGCGACGCCAAGAGCTTTACTCTTGCTCCCGACAAGGAAAAGGGCACGGAGAAAATGGCGTATTTCCGCGCCAGCCAGTATGTTTCCGTGGCACTGAATATAAACGGTGCATCTGTCAACAAGCCCTACACCATCCGCTCCAACCCCAAGGATGCGCTCGAAACCGACAGCACCTATATCCTTACGGTCAAGCGCACCAATCCCTCCTATGCCTCCGGCTGGATACTCGACAACTGGAAGGAAGGGGACAGCGTTGAGATAAGCGGACCCTTAGGCGATTTCTACTACATGGATCTCAAGGACGCAAAGCACGTTGTAGCACTTGCCGGCGGAAGCGGCATTACGCCCTTCTACTCCATGGCGGCAGCTATCGTTGACGGTATTGAGGACTTTGATATGACCATCCTCTACGGCTCGCGCACGTGTGACGGCATACTTCTTAAGGACGAGATAGAGGAGCTTGCGGCAAAGAGCAATGGCCGCGTCAAGGTCGTCCATGTCCTTTCCCATGAGGAAAAGGCGGGATATGAGCACGGATTTCTGAATGCGGAGCTTATAAAGAAATATGCCCCCGACGGCGATTACAGCGTATTCATGTGCGGACCCAAGGCAATGTATGACTTCTGCATCGGCGAGTGCGTTAAACTCGGTCTTAAAAAGCGCAGATACAGAGCGGAGATGTCCGGCGACTACATGAACGTGGAAAAGAACGCGGACTTCCCTGCGGATACAAAGGAAAAGGAATATAAGCTCACTGTTGATATACGCGGCGAAAAGCAGACCGTAACTGCCAGAGGCGGCGAAACTCTGCTGTGGGCGATGGAAAAAGCCGGGATAAACGCACCGTCCCACTGCCGAAGCGGCGAGTGCGGCTGGTGTCATTCAAGACTTGTCTCCGGCGAGGTCTATATCCCCGAGGACGCAGACGGCCGCCGCGCCGCCGATAAAAAGTTCGGCTGGGTGCATCCCTGCTGCACCTATCCTCTCAGCGATATAGAGCTGTGCATTTTCCCGACCAAATAAACTATGATCCCTGCATCGAAAAACGGTGCGGGGATTTGTTGATTTTTATGAAAAACAGTGGTAGTATCATGGCAATATAAATACGGAGGGATTTACTGTGAAAATATATGCCCACAGAGGCTACAGCGGGAGATATCCCGAAAATACGATGCTCGCTTTTCAGAAAGCCGTGGAAGCGGGATGTGACGGCGTGGAAATGGATGTACAGCTCAGCCGTGACGGGGAAGTGGTCATTATTCACGACGAGCTGCTCGACAGGACGACCGACGGCAAAGGCTTTGTAAAGGATCGTACACTCTCGGAGCTGAAAAAACTTGATGCATCAAAAGTAAAGCCGGGGGAATGGGGGAGACAGCAGATACCGACCTTTGACGAGTTCTGCGCATGGCTTGCCGGAACGGATATTACAGCCAATGTTGAGCTGAAAACGGGTATAGTCTATTATCCCGAAATCGTTGAAAAGTGCATCGGGATCATCCGAAAATACGATGTTGCCGATAAGATAATCTTTTCGTCTTTTAATCATGTATCGGTGCTCAGAGCAAAAAAGCTCGCACCGGAAATTCCGGTGGGAGCTCTTGTGGAGGGGTACAGTGTGACTTATGCGGGCTATTACTGCGCCGAAAACGGTATACAGTATTATCATCCCGACTTCTGCCTGCTCAATGATGAGGCTGTGAAAGAGTGTAAAGAGCATAATGTCGGCATCAATGTGTGGACGGTCAACGACCTGAACGCCTTTGAAAAGCTCGTGGAGTGGGACGTCGACGGTGTGATCACAAACTATCCGAAAGTACTCTATGATTGGCTGCACAGATAAGAATACTATGCGGTCAGCATTGATTTATTGTATATGTAAATGCTGTACCCGCCCTCTGCCAGCGCAAGAAGCAGCCAGCCAGTAATGACGGAGATACAGATGCCGGAAATTCCGTAAAGCGGGATAAGAAATACCGACAGAAGTACACGCAGAAAGATCTGTCCGAAGGAAGCGATCATCGTGAGACGCAGACGACCGAGCCCGCGGAAAAAACCCTGTATCATTTCATCGACAAACGCAGACAGATAGAAAAAGGACATTATCCCGATATATTCCGCTCCCGCCGCGATGACCTCGGTATTGTCCGAGAACATGGTTATGAGCCGGGCGGGGAAGCATCTGAATATGACGGCGATGACGATGGCCATGCAAACAGCCGTTCGTATTCCCGCTTTGTAGAATTTACCGGCTCTTATCCTGTCGCTGTGTCCTATATTCTGAGAGATACACACTACCATAGCGGCCGATACGCCCTGAGAGAAACAGAAGGCAAACTGCTCAATGCGCATACCCATGTTGTAGCCGGTGACCGTGAGAGTTCCGAGACTCGTGAGCATTCCCTGAATGAGAAGCCTGCCGATGCACACAACGGCCTGCTGCAGAGCGGCAGCCCATGCGTAAGTGAGCAGAACTCCGGCCTCTGCGTGAGAATAGCGGAATTCGCCGCGTTTAAGGGACAGTGCCGGATATTTGTTACAGGCGTACAAAATACACCATACCGCCGAGAAAAGCTGACAGAGTGCCGTTGAAAGAGCGATACCGACGATTCCGGCGTGAAACACCGCCACCAGCAGCAGGTCAAGCCCTACGTGCAGACAGGAGGACGCAAGCAATATCAGAAAAGGCGCCGAGGAATTTCCGCAGGAGCGAAGCGCGGAGGCGTAGTAGTTATACAGAAAGCAAAACGGCATACCGAGAAAGACAACTCTCAGGTAACGCATAGCTTCCGTGCATACGTCTCTTTCCGTCCCCTGTAAAGTAAGAATTCTCGGACTGATGAATATGCCGATAAGCGAAATAAGGAACGTAAGTATAATTCCACCGATCAAAGCGGTGGAATTTGTTATTTTAAGCTTTGTATTCTGTCCGCCGCCGAAAAGCCGTGCGATCAATACGCCGATACCGATGGTACCGCCGATGATCAGAGCGGTTGCTATATCCATGATCGGGGATGCAACGGATATTCCCGACAGCGACAGATCGCCGAGAAAGTTTCCGACAACGACAGCATCGATGAGATTATAAAGCTGCTGAAAGATGTTCCCCAAAATGATCGGAAGTGCAAACCTCAGAAGCGTTGAATTGACGGAACCGGAAAGAATGTTTCCGGAACGAATGAAACCTTTGTCCACGGTTTTACTCTTTTCGTAAAAAATCGGAATTAATAAAACTTTCTATCTGATATCTTGTACCGGTCGAGCGTCCCTGTATCATTTCTCTGCTGCCGCCGCCCTTGCCGGATATACCCGCGTTGATCTCTTTGCCGTTTGCGCGGAGGTCAACATTTTTACTGCCGATTATGTAGTTATACGCTCCGTCGCTGCCCGAAAAGGCCGCGGCAATTCCGCCGCACTTAGGTACAAGCATATTTACAAGCTCACGCAGAGCCACCTCGTCAAGCACACTGTCAAAAACGCAGATATTGCCGTTTGTCGGCTCAACGGAACCGGCCTTCATTTTTGCAAGCTCCATGCTGACAGCGGAAATGCGCTCCTTCGCTTTGACGTTTTCGTTGAGAACACGCTCGACAGCCCTCGCGCACTCGTGGCGTTTTGCGCTCAAAAGGCGGGATATATCGGTGACATTCTCCTGCATCACCCTCACGGCGTCCAGCGCGTCCATACCGGCGGTGAGCGTCACCCTTATTCCGCCGCGATGACGCATGAAGTCAAGTATCTTTATCATGCCTATCTCGCCGGTGTGTGACACATGGGGCGCACAGCAGGCACAGCGGTCAATACCCGGTATCTCAACTATTCTCACATCGTGCGTAAGCTCTAACTTGCTGCGGTATTCAAGCGTTTCAAGGGTTTCACTGTCGGGGAAGCTCGCCGTAACGGGAATATCTGCGCGGACTGCTTCATTGGCGCGGCGTTCTATCTCCATAAGCTCGTCCCATGTCAGCTCCTTGTCGAAGTCAATGGTCATATCGCCGCTGCCCATGTGAAAGCCCACATTCTCAACGCCGTTCAGAGCGTTTGAAATGCCGGAGACGATATGCTCACCGCTGTGGCACTGCATCCGGCGGTATCTCTGCTCCCAGTCGAGTTTGCAGAGGTATTCCGCGCCGACGGTAAGAGGCTGGTTTACATAATGAATGATACTGCCGTCCTTTTCGCGCACATCGGTTACTCGCACATCACCGATAAAGCCCGTGTCGGCACTCTGCCCGCCGCCCTCCGGGAAAAAGGCGGTCTTGTCAAGAGTGACGGCAAAGCCGTTTTTTACCTCGGAAACGCCGGTAATCGTTGCCGAAAATTCGTGTAAATGGCTGTCAATATAATAGAGGCGGTTTTCAATGCTGCTTATTCTGTCGTTCATAATACCCTCACTCTGAGCACGTTGTTCATATTCCGTATAGCGTCCGCGGTCTCGCTGTCTATCGCCGTTCCGAGGTCGATGATGGTATACGCGTACTCGCCGCGGGGCTTGTTTATCATGTGCTCGACGTTTATGTTTCTGTCGCCGATAAACTCAAGTATCCTTGTGAGCATACGCGGCACATTGCGGTGCAGAACGCATAAGCGGCACACACCCATGCGGCTTAAAGATGCGCAGGGCAGATTGACGGAGTTTTTGATATTGCCGTTGAGCAGGTAATCGTACAGCTCGTCCGCCGCCATTTCCGCGCAGCGGTCCTCGCTTTCGGGGGTACACGCGCCTAAATGGGGCATGGCTATGACATTGGGTGCCCTCAAAATGACCTCATTGGGGAAGTCGGTGACGTATTTTGCGACCTTGCCGCTGTCAAGAGCGGCGGTCATGGCAACATCGTCCACGACCTCGGCGCGGGACTCGTTGATAATGCGCACACCGTTTTTCATCCGGGAAAACGCCTTTTCGTCTATCATGTGGTGTGTGCTCTCGGAATACGGCACGTTGAGGCTTATATAATCGCTGTTCGTGAATATCTGCGAAATATCGTCACAGCGTATGACCTCGCGACTGAGCTGCCACGCGGCTTCAACGGACATATAGGGGTCATAGCCGTAGACCGTCATGCCGAATTCAAGGGCGATGTTTGCGACAAGTGCGCCGATAGCACCGAGACCGATAACGCCGAGAGACTTGCCGAGAAGCTCGGGACCGGCAAAATCGGACTTGCCCTTTTCGACTAATTTGGGTATCTCCCTGCCTCTGTCGGATATGCTCTTTACCCATTCGATAGCACCGACAACATCACGCGACGCCATGACCATAGAGCATATCTCCTGCTCCTTTACCGCCTGCGCGTTCGCGCCCGGGGTATTGAAAACGACGATACCCTTCTCGGCACAGTCCTCAACGGGGATATTATTATAGCCCGATCCCGCTCTTGCAATGGCAAGGAGATTATCGTTAAAGCGGCAGTCGTGCAGATTTGCCGAGCGTATCAGAAGTCCGTCCGGTTCGTCCACATTCTTGCCGACCAGACAGCCGCGCTTTTCAAGTCTTGTAATGCCGAAGGGGGATATGGAGTTCATTGTCTGTATCTTAAACATGGCTGACCTCAAATTCTTTCATATATTCTGCAAGCTTTATCGCGCCCTCGATGGGCATGGCGTTATAAAGTGAGGCGCGGAGACCGCCGGTGAGCTTGTGCCCCTTGAGGTTGACAAGACCGCGTGAGGCGGCACCCTTTACAAACTCCGCGTCAAGCTCGGCTGAGAGTGTGCGGAAGGTGACGTTCATTTCGCTTCTTGAAGCCCTCTGCGCGTGGGGAATGAAAAGGGAGCTGTTGTCAAGCACGTCATAGACTATGGCGGAACGCTCCTTTCTAAGCTCTGCCATACCCTCAACGCCGCCGTTTGCCTCAAGCCAGTCAAGCATCAGCCCCAACATATATATGCACCAGCACGGGGGCGTATTGAGCATGGAGTCCTTTTCTATCATCGTCTTATAGCTCATTATCTCGGGTGTATACGCAAGCTCACGACCGGCGAGGGACTTATTGATTATAACGACCGTCAGACCGGCGGGAGCCATATTTTTCTGCGCACCGGCGTAGATCATGCCGTACTTTGACACGTCCACGCTGCGCGAGAGAATATCCGATGACATATCGCACACGACGGGGCAGGGAGCATGGGGCGTATACTGCCACTCGGTGCCGTATACGGTGTTGTTGGCACAGTAATAGAAGTATTCGGGATTTTCAGAGAATTTAAGCTCGCTCTGAGCGGGAATACGGTCGTGCCCTGTTGAAGTGCTGTCGTATATCACATTGACCGTGCCGTATTTTTCCGCCTCCCTTGCGGCTTTTCCCGCAAAGTTGCCGGTCACGGCGTAGTCGGCAGCTTTGCCGCAAATTAAATTCATCGGTATCTGCGCAAACTGCAAGGTCGCGCCGCCCTGTAAAAAAAGAATTTCGTGCGTGTCGGGCACGCTCAGCGCGGCTTTGAGCTTGACCTTGGTCTCGTCAAAAATACCCTGATAGATTTTGGAGCGATGGCTCATCTCCATGACGGACATTCCGCTCCCGTTATAATTCATCATCTCCCGTGCCGCTCTTTCCAGTACGCTTTCCGGCATTACGGAGGGTCCTGCGGAAAAATTAAATACTCTGTCGTTTGTCATATCAGTTCACCCAATAATATTTCGCCGTCAACGGCGGTTATTCTGACATCAAGCGTCTTTCCTCTCAGAGCTTCGCCCTTTGCCTTTACAAGCACATAAGTGTCGCTGTGGCCCGTAAAATATCCGTCCTCACTTGTTTCAAACAGCACGGGCAGCGTCTGACCTATGCAGGAGTCAAGAAATTCACGGTGCATCCGCTCGCATATCCTCTGCGCCTCATGCGCTCTCGCGTCCTTGACGGCTCTGGTGCACTGGTCGGGCATGGAGTCGGCGGGAGTACCCGGTCGGCGGGAGTATGGGAAAATGTGCATATCGGAAAAGGCGCATTTTTGAATAAAATCGAGCGTTTCAAGCTGATCTGCGTCCGTTTCCCCTGGAAAGCCGGTTATCAGATCACAGGTAAGACCGCAGTTCGGGAAATATTTTCTCAAAAGCTCCACGGCTGAATAGAAATGCGCCGTGTCATATTTGCGGTTCATTGCTTTCAGCGTCCTGTCGCAGCCGGACTGAAGCGACAGATGGAAGTGTCGGCACATTCTGCCCGTCGCGGCAAGACGGCGGCAGAAGTCCTCGGTTATGACGGTCGGTTCAAGCGAGCCGAGACGGATACGCATATCTGGCGCAGCCTCCGCACACGCGACTATCACGTCCGCTAAATTCGGCTTGTCGGGAAGGTCCGCGCCGTAGGAGGCGACCTCTATGCCGGTGAGAATTATTTCCTTGAAGCCCTCGGCGTTTAATTTGGCTGTCTCGTAAACCGCGTCCTCAATGGGAAGACTTCTCAGTCTTCCGCGAGTGTAGGGAATGATGCAGTAGGTGCAGAAATTCACACAGCCGTCCTGTATTTTAAGCATGGCGCGTGTTCTGCCCGAAACGGCACCGGCGGGGAGCTTTTCCAGAACTCTGCGCTTGAAGGGCTCGTCTATATCGCGGCAGCCCTCACCGGAAAGGTACGCCTTTTCAACGGCATCAACAAGGGCTTTCCTGTTATTCGCGCCGAATATCACGTCCGCGCCAAGCTCTTTGACCGCCTCCGGCTCTATCTGGGAGTAACAGCCGCAGACCGCGACAACGGCGTCGGGGTTTTCGTCCTTGAGTCTGCGTATAAGCTGGCGGGATTTTCTCCCGCTCTCGGCGGTGACGGCACAGGTGTTGACGATGATCGCGTCCGCGCTCTCGCCCGCCGCGGCGTGAACGTGCCCGCGCTCACGGAGAAAAGTCTCCATCGCCTGTGTCTCATACTGGTTGACCTTACAGCCTAAAGTGGCTATAATGTATCTCATGCAAATTAACTCCTGTGAAAAATGTGATTTCGGCGGGAGCAAGCCCCCGCCCTACGGCTTAAAGGGAAATATTATGGAACATTATCTTGACAATTCCGCCACGACAAGGGTATGTGAAGCAGCCGCAAAAGCCGCGCTTGAAGCCATGACGGAAGTTTACGGCAATCCCAGCTCCACCCACACAAAGGGCAGAGAGGCAAAAAAGCTGCTCGACAAGGCAAGAGCGCAGGTCGCCGCCGCTATGGGCTGCAAGCCGACAGAGCTTGTTTTTACCTCATGCGGCTCCGAAAGCGACAACTGGGCACTGCTTTCGGGCGCGGAGGCAATGAAGCGCAAAGGCAGACACATTATAAGCTCCGCCGTTGAGCATGACGCGATAAGAAAGAGCCTTGACGAGCTTGAAGCGCATGGGTATGAGATCACGCGCCTTATGCCGGACAGCACCGGCGCGATAACGGTCGAGTCCGTAAAAAAAGCTCTGCGTGATGATACTATACTTATATCCCTCATGCTTGTCAACAACGAGACCGGCGCGGTGACGGACATAAAGGGCATATCGAATATGCTCAGAAAGTGCGGCTCTGACGCACTTTTGCACACGGACGCGGTTCAGGCGTTTATGAAAATTCCATTTTCCGCAAAAACTCTCGGTGCGGACATGATAAGCGTCAGCGGTCATAAAATACACGCGCCAAAGGGAATAGGTGCGCTGTACGTGCGCGAGGGGCTGAGACTGAAGCCCTTTATCGTGGGCGGGGCGCAGGAAAGCTCCAGACGCGCCGGAACGGAGGCAATGCCGCAAATAGCCGCCCTCGGCGCCGCCTGTGAAGAGGCGGCAAAGGATATGCGCGTAAGTATCGAGCGCATGAGCGGATATAAAAATCAGATAACCGAAAGGCTGTCAAAGGAGATACCGGAGCTTCAATATGTGAAAACGGACGCGCCGCATATTCTGAATATATCCCTTGTGGGCTGGCGGAGCGAAGTACTGATGAATTTCCTTGAAGCAAGGGAAGTATATGTCTCCAAAAGCTCCGCCTGCAAGAAGGGCGCGAGAAGCCATGTTTTAGAGGCCATAGGCATGAAAAGCGACGTGATAGACGGCGCGATAAGAATAGGTCTTTCGCTCTTCACAACTCAGGAGGATATTGACGCTCTGTGCGAAGGACTTGTTGAGGCGAGGAATACACTGGCACACAGATAGATGAAAATAGATGAAAACCGTAGGGCGGGGGCTTGCTCCCGCCGCAGATTTGCAGAAGCTTTGGTTTTTCGGCGGGAGCAAGCCCCCGCCCTACGGAGAAGCATTTATTTTCCTTTTTCCCTTGCTTGGAGCGACATCAGCACGATCTTTTCGCACAGCTCGGCATAGCTCATGCCTTCAAGCTTTGCGGCTTTGGGAATAAGGCTGTTTGGGGTCATGCCCGGCAGCGTGTTGACCTCTAAGCAGTATGCTCTGCCCTCATTGTCAATTATAAAATCAGTGCGTGAGTAAACGGAGAGTCCGAGTGCTCTGTGAAAGCGCACGGCGGCCTCACCGAGCATTTTCTGCTCCGCGTCGGTTATGCGTGCGGGGCATATCTCCCGTGCGCCCTCATCGCCGCTCTGGTATTTGGCAACGTAATCAAAGCTGTTGCCCTCGGGGGGGACGATCTCGATGGCGGAGAGATACTTATCGCCCAAGATCGGCTGTGTCATTTCGCGTCCGATTATTTTTTCCTCCACAACAACGCGGTCGGAGTAGAATAATATATCGTGGAGTGCTTTTTCCAGCTCTTCCTTCGTATCGGGAAGCGCAACACCGATAGATGAGCCGCCGTTGACGGCTTTAACGACACATGGCAGGGAAAGTCTGTCAGCAAGGGCGGGAATATCGGCTTCACAGTAGGTGATCTCTTCCCATTTGGGGGTCAGTATGCCGGCAGATTCCATGATGCGTTTGGCAACAGCCTTATCCATGGCCATGGCGCTGCTTAAAGGATCAGAGCCGGTATAGGGGACACCCAAAAGATCGAGAGCGGCCTGAATTTTGCCGTCCTCACCGTCCGCGCCGTGGAGACCGAGAAAAACGCAGTCAGCAAGCTGACATATTTCAAGTACATTTTTACCGAGACGTGAAGCGCTTTTCAGCTCGCGGGAGGCTTTGACCGCCTCAAGGTTAGGTGCTTCATGCCCGATGGACACATCTCCGCAGAAGCCGTCGGGAGCGTCAAAGGCATCTTCAAGCTTTCCGTTATATTTTTCAAGCCCGAGGAACATATCAACGAATATGGCCTTGTGACCGAGACTTCTCAGCGCCCTGCATACGCTTGTGGCTGTCACAAGAGATACATGGCGTTCGGTGCTTATGCCGCCGCCTAAAACAACTATCTTCATTTTTATGACCATTCCTTTCATTATAACTCGAGGCACAATATGACCATGAAAAAGGAATGGTCATAAAAATGTGCCATGCTTTTCGGTTGCCGCGCAAGCGGCGAGAAAAGCGGCTTTTATTATCAAGGTTGAAACTTGTTTCAACCTTCACACTTCCTGTTTTATTGATTTCTGACTTATTATATTATCACCGATGTGTTATTCATACAAGGAGAAAATGAATTGCGCGAATTAAAACGGCATATTCACATAAAATATACTTTGAATTAACAAATTATTTATTCCTTTTTTGCGCTTTGTGCTATACTTGCGATAAGCAAGGGGAATTAATATATATAAGGAGAATGAATTATGAATAAGGAAACCGTAAACAGTATCGTTGCAAAGCTCAAGGAGCTGGTTGCAAAGGGCAATGTTAACCGTATAGTGATCCGCGCAAAGAGCGGCAAGGAAGTTCTGAATATCTCCGTAAATGTCGGTGTCGTCGGCAGTGTTGTGATGCTGAGCGCGGCAAAATGGGTTCTGATCATCGGTGCTCTGACCTCGGTATGTGCCGGATGCACGGTCGAAGTTATCAGGAATGATAACGAGGTCGTCAATGTCGTTTCCGCCGAGGACGGAGAGAAGCTCCGCAATGCATTCTCCAATGTTGCCGATACGGTCGCCGACGCGGTTGACGGCTTTAAGGCAAGCATTGAGATCAGTAAAGAGGAGCCTCAGGATGCAGATGTGATCGAAATCAAGGAAGAAGATAAAGAATAATACCTGTTTGTGAAAAATCCGGGACAGTTTTCTGCCCCGGATATTTTATGTTTCGATCAATAGCTCCAGATATTGGCTCCGGAAATTTCTTTAATGCTTTTCACACCGCACATGAACATGGTATCTCTCAATTCGTAGGCGATCTTGTCCATGAGGATCTTCAGACCCTCTTCGGCGCTTCCGTATAAAGCGTTAACAACAGGCCGGCCTATGAGAACGCAGTCGGCTCCGAGCGCCAACGCACGGAAAACATCCTCACCTCTTCTGATCCCGCCGTCGACGATGATTTTTATTTTTCCCTTGACCGCATCGGCGATATAAGGCAGCACCTCAGCCGTTGCCGGACCGCAGCCGAATACACGCCCGCCGTGGTTGGAAACAACAATAGCTGCTGCACCTGCCTCTACCGCTTTTTCAGCACCCTCAACAGACATGATGCCTTTGATAATAAAAGGTATTTCGGCGTAGTCGATGATTTCTTTCATCTGCTCGACACTTTTTCCGCCGGCATCGGTATTTAATGCGCGAAGAAGCGGCAGCCCTGCGGCATCGATATCCATAGCAACCGCAAAAACGTTTTTGCTCTTTATATAATCCAGCTTTTTAAATAGCGTCTCTTTACCCCAGGGCTTCATTGTGGGACAGCCTATCCCGCCAAGAGCATCTATATCGTCTACGGCTTTTTTCATAACACCGTGATCGACAGCCTCGCCGGTAAATGCCAAGCTTCCGTATTCGGCAGCAGCCTTTAAAAGAATTGAATTGTATTCATAATCGTTGTACTTGTCACCGTAATGCAGATTCATGCCGCCGATTGGCGCAGCAAAGACCGGCGTTTTGAACATATGACCGAAAAGCTCAAAGCTCATATCGGGCTCACAGTTGGCATTGAAGGTATCCATTTTAAGTCGGACATTCTGCCATGCTTCAAAGTTTTTCGGAGCGGCAGTACCGGGATATTTGCTTCCGGGACCGGGCATGGCGATCCCGCAGGCTTTCCCGTTGCAGACAGGGCAGTTGCGGCAGTAGGGACCGAGCTGACCGTCGGCGGCAGCATGAAGCTCAGTATAATTCATTTTAAAGCTTTGCCTCCTTGTTAAATACTGGTATCGAAGAATTTAAATAGATTTTCAGGGCAGCTTTGCTGCCCTGAAAACCGTATATTGACCGTATGTATGGTTTATCTCTTTGCAAGACCCTTCTGACGTGCGTACTCAGCAGCGCCCAGTGCGCCCATGAGCTGCGGGTCGGTGTCAAGGCTGACGACCTTGAGCTTGAGAACGTGCTCGATAGCCTCTTTCAGACCGTCGTTCTTTGCGCAGCCGCCGGTGAGGGTGATGGAGTCGGTAGCTCCGGCCTTCTTTGCCATGACAAAGCAACGCTTTGCAACAGCCATTTCTATACCCGCCGCTATCTCGTCCATGGGCTTGCCTTCACCGACAAGGGTGATGACCTCGGACTCGGCAAAAACGGTGCACTGTGCGGTGATGGGGATGACGTTCTTTGCGGTCAGGGAGAGCTTTGAGAACGCGGGCAGGTCAAGCTCAAAGGAGCGAGCCATTGCCTCAAAGAAACGACCTGTACCGGCGGAGCACTTGTCGTTCATGGCAAAGTTCTTGACCGTGCCGTCGGTGTCGATGCTGATGCCCTTGACGTCCTGTCCGCCGATGTCGATGATGGCCTTGACGTTGGGGTTGGTCACATGAACGCCCATAGCGTGGCAGCTTATCTCGGAGATGTTTTCATCGGCAAAGGGGACCTTGTTTCTGCCGTAGCCGGTACCGATAAGGTAGCTCAGTTCCTTGCTGTCTTTTAAATTAGCCTGCTTGCAGACATCCTCCATAGCCGCTATCGCGCTCTGCTCGGAATTTATCTTGCTGCGAATGGTGGTATCGGCAACCATCTTGCCGTTCTCGTCTAAAATAACTGCCTTTGTGAAGGTGGAGCCTACATCGCAGCCGCCGAAATATTTCATTTATCTATCCTCCGCTGTTAATATTTGTACTTGGGGAACTTGTCCATATCGTAGGGAGTCTGGAGAACGTCCCTGCGTTCCATATTGTCAAAGTGCTTCTTCATGAAGGGCTCAACGACATTATACAAAAGCTTGCCGTCAAGGTCAAAGAAGAAGATCACGAAAATGACGATATTTGCCAGAATGAATATTCCGAGAAGCTTGCGGATAAGCTTGCAGATACATTTTTTCATCAATACTTCCTCCTTATTACCAGGTCATGGAGTCGTCAAAGTCAAGCAGAGACGGATCCAAAGGCTCTTCGTGCATAACGGTGGTCATGTAGTCGTTTATCATGCGGCGAATTTCGGCACGGGAAACGGTGCGGCTGTCAGGCAGAGCGTGAGGCATCCAGAATGCCTTGACATCTCTCTTGCGGAACTCGTCCTCAAACAGACCGTGAACACCCTGCATACCCTTGCACTGGAGCTGGTCATACATGGCGACCATGTCGCAGTTGAATTTCTCCATGTAATCCCACAGCTCAAAGATGTGGTGCATACCGCCGACTGCCATACGGCGCATGGGAGCCCACATATGATATGTGGCGACGTCCTCAAGCATATGCTCGTAGGTGTCGTTTCTGACCTCCATATCGAACATGAGAGAGTCCATATTGATGATGACGTTGAGACCCCAGCAGTTGTATGCCCATGTGCACCAGTTGGAATAGTAGAGAGGTGCGCACGACCAAGCGATAACTCTGTGTCGGGTCTGGGGGAAGGGATTGATCTTCTTCTCAACGCACTTGTACATGATCTTCTTGACCTTCTCGGAGGCTTCATCCCAGAAGTCGCCCTGAATACCGTACTGAGTGGAGAAGATGCGGAACAGTGCCTGTGCAACGCCGTTGATGGGATAGAAGTCGGTATTTGCGGCGACCTCCCATTTCTCGTGCTCGTCACGCTGGAGCTTGTTCTGCATTTCAAGCCTCTTCTGCATGGATTCCCAGTTGAAGGGAACGCCTGTCTGATCCTCGATGAACTTCCAGCACTCCTCGATCTCCTTCATGCAGTTTTCTCTGACCAGAGGATCGTCAAACTGCATGGGCAGAGGCAGAGCGAACAGAGGCTTGTCGATGAACCAGTCCTGAACGATGGCAGTAGCGACAGAGCCGTCGCACGCCTCGTTGCAGGTGATAACGAAGGGGGAGGAATCGGGCACGTCGTCCAGAACGTAAAGACCCGCCTCAGCCTGACACATCGGGCAGGGGTCGCCGGGCAGACCGATGGACTGAACGGCATCTATGTAGTTGAGAACGGTGTGGGAGTTTACGTGGCAGGTGACAAAGTAGGGGATCATCTCAATGGGAATGTACTTGAAGCCGGCATCGGCCCAGGGGTAGAACATACCGCCCCAGGTCGTCTCCTTTGCGAGGAAGGTGTGCTTATAATCCTCATTCTGCTCACCGTTGTGCAGGCGGGTGTCGGCGATGAAGAAGTTGCAGATCTGCTGGAGAGCCGCGCTGACCATTGCGCGGTAGTGCCATGCGGAGGCTCTCAGCGCCTCGCCGCGAAGACCGGCAAGACCGCGGTCGAACCAGTGTATAACGGGCAGATAGGTCTGACCCATCCAGCGGTAACGCCATGTGCCCTTCATGAAGTCGACGAGATTGCCGTACTTCATGATATCGGTCACCATGTGCACATAGTTGTAGCCCCAGACATTGTACATATAGTACATGGTATCCTTGAAGCCGCGCCACTCTCTGTGCCTGTAAAGACCGGTCTTGTCCATCTGAAGCTCGCCAAGACGGCGACCGCCCTCCTCGGCGGTGTGGGGCTTGCCGTACCAGAAATCCTTGGCAAGCTGCTTATAATCAATGTTCTTCTTAGCCATTTTTACTTGCCCTCCTGGATATGTTTTATCTCTATGCTTTCAACAAATGCCTGGAAACGTGTGCGGAGCTGACCGGAAGCGGAGTTTATGTATTCTTTCTCGATAGAGCAGACAGGGATGCCGAAGTCGCGCTTGAGGATGAAGGTGTCAACTACACGCTCATAGCTCCAGTACTCGCAGAACTTGTTGGAGGCTACGATAATGCCGTCTGCCTTATAATCCTTTGCAAGCTTTGCAAGGCGTGCTTTTCTGGCACGCATCTCGTCCTGCGGCATGAAGCGAGGGCAGTTGGAGGTCTGGAGATAGTGGCGGGCGATGGCGTCCAGAGGATCCTGCCCTTCTTTTATCTCAATGGGAACGCGGGATTCGACGGCACCGTAGCAGTATCTGTCGCAGACTACCTCCGCGCCGCAGCCCTCAATGAGCTTGGTGAAGTCAGGATCGTCATTTTCGGAACCGGCAAGAACGACCTTGCAGCGGAACGGCCACTTAGCGTCCGGCTCACGTGTCTTCATCTCCTCGGCGGTCTCACGCAGGTAGGGGAGAATGAGGTACTTGGGGCAGACGAGGGAAACGAGCTGGATCACATGGAACTCATAGCCGGTGATGGTGGGATTGTCGAGCTTTCTGTAATCGCCGATCTCGTTTATGAGGCGGCAGACCTCGTTGTGCTCCTCGACCGCTTTCAGAATGGCTTCATCGGAGGTATCGATTCCGTAGTTTTTTGCAAGAGGATCGAGAACGTGCGCACGAAGCTGCTTGCGGAAGTGGTCATAGCTGTTTTCGGTATTCTTAAAGGGGACGTCGGTGAATTCAAGGAAGAATTTTTCGTTGGGGATGATATTCATGTCATCCACGCTCTTGAGGTGCTTGGGCTGGAGATGCTCCTGAAAACGGCAGGTGACGGTGCAGGTCTCGGTACCCATCTGGGCATCGAGGAAGTTGAAGCCGCCTTCAAGTGCACGTTCCATGAGGGAACGGCCGTAATGGCATACACGACCGGACATATAGTAGGTCGCAATATCGGGAGAGGTGCATTTGGGAGCTCTGAGCCTGACTGAGAAACAGCCGGGCAGGTCGAGAAGTACTTCAGGCATAAAATAGCAGGTATAGCCGATAGCGTACTTGCCCTCGTCCTTTGCCTGACGGACAAGCTTGTTATTGGCTTCCTGAAGCAGATCCTCAAAGAAAATCAGATGTTTCAGATCTTTCACAGATTAACCCTCCATAGAATCTGGTTTGGGATTTCTCCCATTTATACTTTTATATTCTAACAGAATGATATTTATATGTCAATCTGCTGAAAAACAAAAAATAATACAGCAATATACAAAAAGCGTAACAGAAAAGAACTGATTTTATGACCCGATATTCTGAAAACAGTAATTTTTAAAATTAATAAAAATTTAACATCCGAATTGATCCCGCGCGTTTCCTCAAGCGGGACTTGAAGAGTGTGCAGCCGCGTGATAGAATATTAAAGCAATAGTCCGCACGGGCGGAACATGAAGATGGGATACGAAGAGAACAAACAGTTTTTTTGATTTATACGGAGGATATAGTGTGAAAGTGAGTACAGGTTTGAGATAACTGAAAAATGAGCGCAAAAACCCA
>JAUNND010000009.1 GCA_030531595.1 Eubacteriales bacterium
ATGAGGGCAAGGCCCGAAAATGAAAAGCCCCCGGCTTAGCCGGGGGATATTTACTTGAAAGAGGCGCCACCCAGACTCGGACTGGGGAATCGCGGATTTGCAGTCCGCTGCCTTACCACTTGGCTATGGCGCCATATAACAAAACCGGATAAAAATATCCGGTTATGTGTTTGGAGCGGCTTACGAGGCTCGAACTCGCTACCTCCACCTTGGCAAGGTGGCGCTCTACCGGATGAGCTAAAGCCGCGAAAAGTGCCTCAGGCCAGAGTTGAACTGGCGACACGCGGATTTTCAGTCCGCTGCTCTACCTACTGAGCTACCGAGGCGTAATGAGTGGGAACAACTGGACTCGAACCAGTGACCCCCTGCTTGTAAGGCAGGTGCTCTAACCAGCTGAGCTATGCTCCCGCGAAAGCTTGTTTATAATACATTGTAAAAGCTGATTTGTCAATAGTTTTTTTCAGATTTTTTGAAATTTTTTTTGAAATGAGTTCCGAAAGGTCATTTCCGAGGCGTTCTTTTCATATACAGATAGAGTTAAGCCCGTTTAAGGCAAATGTTTCATTAATTAAAGGCTGATCACACGTGGAATTTGATTTTTTCGGAACCGAGCTTTACATTTCGCCGGCTGCTTTGGCGATGGCGGCTCTGTTTTACTATATGACAAACCCGATTTCCGTTTTTTTCGTGCTTATTTCCATATCGGTTCATGAAGCCGGGCACCTTCTTGCCGTTAAAATGTTCAAAGAAAAAATCAGAGCAGTCTCGATCGAAGCGTGGGGGCTGTCCATACGGTATGCGGGGGAGGTTTCGGGTGAAGGAGAAAAACTCATTTGTACCCTTGCCGGTCCTGGGGCGGGGATGGTGCTTTATTTTTTCTGTGGGTTCTTTCCGCGCTCCGCCTTTCTGAGCGGACTTGCAGATATGACGTTTGCCTTTACTCTGATCAATCTTTTTCCGTGCAGACCGCTTGACGGCGGGAATGCTCTTTACTGCATACTGCGAATGTGTTTTCCGTATAAACGGGCAGACCGCATCATGAGGAGCATTTTAAATACCGCTCTGTCGATCTTTCTGCTTACGGGATTGGTTTTTGTCTGCTCCAACAAAGGAGCGTCTCTTCTTCTGATCGCCGTTTATCTCGGATATTTCAATATGAGCGATGAATACTTGTAAAATGAAATAAGATATAGTAAAATAACGATACAAATCAGTTGACGGAGAACAATATGAATAAAAAGCTTGAAAGAATACTTCCGCTCGTCCAGAAACCGGCGAGATATACGGGCGGCGAATATAATCAGATCATAAAAGACAAAGATGCTGTCGATATACGCCTTGCGTTCTGCTTTCCCGATACTTATGAGATCGGAATGTCCAACCTCGGCATGAGCATCCTCTATCACACCATGAACAGTCTCGACTATGTCTGGTGTGAGAGAGTTTTTGCCCCCTGGGGGGATATGTACGAGCAGATGAAAGAGCACGCTATACCTCTCTATGCACTCGAAAGCGGGGATGCGCTGAGTGAATTTGACGCGATAGCTTTTTCCATAGGCTATGAGATGGCCTATACGACAGTTCTGGATATGCTCGATATGGCGGGACTTCCGCTGAGAACGGCTGAGAGGGGCGAGCTTCTGCCGCTCGTTTTTGCCGGAGGCTCTGCGG
This sequence comes from Eubacteriales bacterium, assembly GCA_030531595.1. Taxonomy (GTDB): domain Bacteria; phylum Bacillota; class Clostridia; order Oscillospirales; family Oscillospiraceae; genus Limivicinus. Next base: position 1,672 of record JAUNND010000009.1, read on the forward strand.
CAGTAAACGCCGAACCGATGGCGCCGTTTATCGATCTTTTCCTCATCGGCGAGGGCGAGGAGATGAACAACGAGCTTCTCGCGCTTTTGCGTCAGGCAAAGCTTGAGAAATGGAGCAAGCATGATTTTCTCGTGAAAGCCGCGCAGATAGAAGGCGTTTACGTTCCCTCACTTTATGAGATAAGCTATAACGCCGACGGAACGGTTTGCGCCATTACACCGAGAGACGGTGCGCCCGAAAAAGTCAGAAAGAGGATCATCACCGACCTTGACAGTGCGCCGTATCCCACAAAACCCGTCGTGCCGTCCACGGAAGTAGTTCACGACAGGGTATGCCTAGAGCTGTTTCGGGGCTGTGTGCGCGGCTGCCGCTTCTGTCAGGCGGGGCATATATACAGACCGATCCGTTCAAAAAAGCCGGAAACGCTTGTAAAGCAGGGCATTGAGACGCTGAAAAACACCGGCTATGAGGAGCTTACGCTTCTCTCGCTGAGTACGAGCGATTACAGACCCCTTTCCGAGCTGTGCGACGGACTTCTGGATTACTGTGAACCGAAGAGCATCAGCCTGTCTCTTCCTTCTCTGAGAGCGGACAATTTCTCCATGGAAATCATGGAGAGACTGCAGAAGGTCAGAAAGAGCGGTCTCACATTTGCCGTAGAGGGCGGCAGTCAGAGACTGAGAGACGCGATCAACAAGAACGTCACCGAGGAAGACGTCCTCAATACCTGCTCTCTCGCTTTTTCCGGCGGCTGGAACAATGTTAAGCTCTACTATATGCTCGGGTTGCCTACCGAGACCGACGAGGATATCGTTGGAATCGCTCAGATGGCGGACGATGTGCTCCACGCATGGCGGGTAAACGCAAAGAACAAAAACAGGGGAGTGAAGATAACGATCTCCACCTCCTGCTTTATCCCCAAGCCCCACAGCCCTTTCCAGTGGGAAAGCGAAATAAGCATTGAGGAATATCTCAGACGTGTAAATCTTCTGAGAAGCAGCATCACCGCGAAGAATGTCACCTATAACTGGCACGACGCCCAGACGAGCCTGATCGAGGCTGTGCTCTCAAGAGGCGACAGAAAGGTCGCCGACGCCATAGAGAAGGTTTTCCGTGACGGCGGACGGCTGGATTCATGGACGGATTACTTCTCGTTTGACCGCTGGATGAAAGCCTTTGAGGAATGCGGGATAGATGTTGACTTCTATGCCGCGAGGGAGCGCAGTACCGATGAAATACTGCCATGGGACATGATAGATGTCGGAGTACGCAAACAGCACCTCATTCACGAACGTGAAATGTGTTATAAGAATACCCTCTCACCCGACTGCCGGAAGCAGTGCAGCGGCTGCGGGGCATTGAAACTCATGAAGGGAGGACGCTGCGATGGATAAGCTCAGACTCAGATTTAAAAAGACGGGCAGAGCGATATATATTTCTCATCTTGATCTTATGCATACCATGCAGCGCGGCTTTTCAAGGGCGGGATATGAGCTGCGGTATTCGGAGGGCTTTAATCCGCATCCTCTCATTTCCATCCTTCTCCCTCTTTCGGTGGGGGCTTCCAGCGTTTGCGAGCTGATGGATTTCAGACTGAAGCGAGACTGCGATCTCACAGCGCTGCCTGCAGAGCTGACGGCTGTTCTGCCGGAGGGACTGGAGATCATTGAAGCCTATGAGCCGCAGCGCAAAAGCGCCGAGCTCAAATGGCTGCAGGTCGAGGGCGTATTTGAATATGATGAACGCCCTGCCGATAAAATGGCGGAGCTTTTGAAGGAATTTTATTCAGGAAAAGAGATCGTTATCAGTAAGAGAACAAAACGCGGCATGGGCGAGAGCAATATCGCAGAGGCAATTCGCAGTATCGATTTTACGCAGGACGGGAACGATGTAAAGATATCTGCCGTTATTTCCGCGCAGGAACCGACACTCAATCCCGAGCTGCTTGCCGAGGCACTGCGCCAGCTTCTTCCGGAGGCAGCGCCTGATTTTGCGAAGTTTACAAGGATCGAGACCTTTGATGCGAATATGGAAATCTACCGATAAGGTGAAGACATGAAAAAAATTGCTATCTTTCAAAATGAGCTTGGAATGGGCGGAATACAGAAATCGCTGATAAACCTCCTCCGCGCTCTTGATTACAGCAAGGTGAGCGTTGACCTGTATCTGTCTCAGAAGGATGACTTCTGGAAAGAAAAGCTGCCGGAACAGGTCAGAGTCTGCTATCTGAAACCGACTCATGGTTTTTTTTCGTTCATTCCCTTCGATGCGGCACGCTCCGTGCTGAAATATGATTTTCTGGATGATGACTATGACCTTGCGGTCGATTTCAACTCGTATCAGTGCTCCTGCGCTGTCGGAGCAACGACGGTCGGGGCAAAGCGCAGAGCAATGTGGATCCACAACGATGTGAAGATAAAACTCAATAACGAATGGAAGTACAGGGTGCTGTGGCACTTCTTCAAGGGCAAATTCAAATACTATGACGTCTTTGTACCCGTTTCCGCGGCGCTTGAAAAACCGTTTCGCAGAATGTCCGGAACGGATAAGCCCTGCACGGTCATTCAGAATGTCATAAACGTTTCGGACATCCGGGAAAAAATGCAGGTAACTCCCGATGACGTTTCGGTTGACAGCGCCTGCATGAATTTTGTCGCTCTCGGTCGGCTTTGCCATCAGAAGGGCTATGACATAATGCTTGAGGAGTTTAAGAAAGCCTGCGAGTATAGAGACGACCTGAGACTGTATATCATCGGCGACGGGCCGGACAGAGCCGCCCTTGAAAAGCATAGGGATGAAGCGGGACTTAAAGACAAGGTATTCTTTCTCGGAAACAAGACAAATCCCTACTGCTATATGAAGCTTATGGATGCGCTTTTGTCGACCTCCAGATATGAGGGTCAGCCCTTAAATATCATGGAGGCGATGGCGATTGGTCTGCCGCTGTACTGTACAAAAAATCTGGAGGCCTATACCGAAGGACTGCGGGGGTATGAGAACATCTCACAGGCGATAGCCGGGGCAAAAAAAGAGGGAAAGCATCCCGATGATCTGAAAGAGTATAATAATAAGATACTTGAGTCGTTTTATGAGCTGTAAAATCAGCCGGTCATTTTCAGACCGGCTGTGCTTTTTGCGTTGGTTTACTGCGGCAACTTCACTTTCCGCTTTCCACTTTAAAAAACTTTTTTTCGGCGGCAAGCTGACAGACGATCTCAATGCCTATGACGGCGATGATATATCTTATCGGCACTGACATGGCGGCATAGCGCTCACTGGCAAAGGAAAACGCGAAGGTGTAGATGTTGAAAAGATACATGACCGAGAGAAATAAAACCTCTGGACGCTTCTTACGCAAGACAAGAGACAGGACGACAGCCAGCACACAGAGGATCAGATTAAACATACTGATATAGTGCAGTGTGTAGTAAAGCGCCGGGATCGGCAGCCAGCACCAGACCCAGTTGAGCATACAGGCGGGTTTGCTGAAAAGATAGCTCCAAATAAGACCCTTAGGGTCGCGCTTAAACCACTCGCGCAGACGGTACTGCGCTTTAAGCTTATCATTGGCGTTTGCTATCTCTGCTCCGCGGATTGGGTCTTTGAGTAGACCGTTCTCGCCGAAATACTCGGCATACTCTTCACGGATAACAGAGTATACGTTTGTCTCATAGTCAAGAGTATCATCGGAAGGGGCGGTGGAGCCCTGGTATGTGCCCAAAAGCAGGGGATTTGCCGAGCCGCTGGTGAGCGGAATGAATTCATCAAAAAGCCTGTAGTTCCGTACCGACCACGGGACAATGAAAATGAGCAGAGCAGAGATCAGGGCAATGAGATGAGGCAGATAAGTGCGAAGCTTTCTCTTTTTAATGATGAAAAGATAGACCGCTGTGAATAAAGGCATCGTCAGAATATTCGCTCTGAACATCAGCGCGGCCATAAAGGAAAGAACATAGCAGAGAATATGCTTCTTATCTGCCGTTTCGTCCTCACTGATCAAAAGCGAGTAATAGAAGTTTATCATCCAGAAAAGAAGATAGGGCGGCTCTGTCAGAAAAGCATTGTCGGACCATGCCCAGTTCGGGAGAAGAAAGGCGCACGAGGCAAGAACGGCGAGCCATTTTCTGACGAAAAAGCAGGAGGAGGCATAGAAAAAATAGACGGTAATGCAGCCGAGAATGATCCAGCAGATACGAACGGCGTCTATATAAGCGTTTCCTTCACCGAAGATCATGGAGAAAATTCCGGTGACAACGGGCATGGCGGGCATGATAAGCGCCGTGGGATAGGCAGACCACATGGAGATCGTTCCGCTGCGGGCAAATTCTATGCCGCACTGAACATATCCCACATCGTCACTGTCGTTGAGCGCACCGCTGCCGAGCCAGAAGAACATAATAAGGCGCTCGACGAATGCCGCAGCGATCACGAGAAAAATGACATGATCCGGATCATGGATGTCAAAGTAAGGCTTTTTCATGTAAGATCCTCTTTACAGCTTTTTTGTATCAGTTTAACACAGAAAAGCGTGTCAGTAAAGAAAAATCAGATAATTATTAAAATAATAAGAAAAAACAGCTTGCAATGACAGAACATCTGTGTTAATATATTTTGGAATTTGCGGAAAGCTCCGCAAAAGAAGCAGGCGGTCCGCTGTCGAGCTTTGGGAAAAGCCTCCGATAAGAACGTCTATATTGTAAGGAGATCATTATGGATCTGGTTAAAATTCTCAGCGAGCAGTACATGAAGAAAGAACTTCCCGAAATGAACGTCGGTGATACCGTCCGTATCATGGTTCGTGTCAAGGAAGGCAACCGTGAGCGTCAGCAGGCTTTTGAAGGCACCATCATTGCCAAGAAGCACGGCGGCATCAACGAGACCATCACCGTCCGCCGCATTTCCTACGGCGTCGGCTGCGAGAAGGTCTTCCCCGTACATTCCCCCTCCATTGTCTCTGTCACCACCGTCCGCAAGGGCAAGGTCCGCAGAGCAAAGCTGTACTATCTGCGTGATCGCGTGGGTAAGAAGGCAAAGGTCAAGGAGCGCCTGTAAGCTCAACAGAGAGCATTTTAATAGCATCTTCCTTAAAAGGAAGATGCTATTGCCTTAGGAGGGCGTTTTATGCCAAAAGAAAAGTATTTTAAGTATATATTTGCCGCTGTGTTGCTGTGCGTTTTTGCGATCATGCTTGTTTTCAATTTCGTCACTCCGCTTCTTGACGATGATTTTGCATATGCGTTCAGCTTTTCGGATTTTGAGCGTATTGAAAGCATAAAGAGTATTTTTCCTTCAATGAACGCACACAGGTCACTTGCCAACGGGCGTGTCGTATCTCATTTTCTGGTGCAGCTTTTTATGATGCGGCCTAAAGCTGTGTTCAACGCGGTCAACGCGGCTTTTTCGGTGTGCATCCTTCTCGTGATGTTTCTTTTTTACAGGAGTAAAAGCGCAAAGAAAAATTTGTTCATACTGCTGTTTTCAATATTTGCGCTGTGGTGCTATACCCCTGATTTCGGACAGGTCTATCTCTGGCTTGACGGCTCCTGCAATTATTCATGGGCTGTGCTTTTTACGCTGCTTTTCGTCCTGCCGTATTACCTTTTTGCGGAGGGGAGATATGGCGATAAAAGGACAGTTTTCGGAATTCTTATTATTCCGCTTTCTCTGATAGCCGGTGCGTATTCGGAAAGTGCGTCCCTTGCGGCGATTTTTATTGCCGTATGCTTTACGGTGAAGGGAAAGATCGGCGGAGAGAAGCTTGAGCCTTTGCTTATAGTCGGTATCATTCTTGCCGGAGCGGGTTATATGTACATGATGTCCTCGCCTGCCGAAACAGGAGAGAAAGGCGTTTTTGTCATATCTGAGGTGTTTTATAATCTGCTCTATGTCTGCATGAGCCTTAAATTCTATCAGATAACACTCTACTGTATATACATCTTTGCCCTTGTAATGAGTCTGGGCAGTCATGCGGATAAAAGCAGAATAATCACGTCGCTGATATTCTTTGTCGGCGGTCTCGGCTCGATACTGGCATTTTCCTTCGCCAAATACTGCCCCGCAAGGGCACTGTGTGCAGTTACCGCCTACACGGTGATCGCGTCATCCATTCTTATCGAAGGACTCCTGGACAGGCTTGACAGACGCTTTATGTGCGCCGCTCTCGCCGTACTGGCTGTCATATTTTTTGGAGAATTCACATTGGGAACATATGACATTTTTATCAACAAAAATATTGCCGCCGTCAGAAACGAGCTGATCTTTGAGGCGCAGCTTTCAGAAGAAAAACGCGCCGAAATACCAAAATATAATTCTCTGAGCAAGTATTCGGCAATGACAGGTCTTGAAGACGTGGGAGATTATTTCGGCTTCTGGGTAAATGTCGCTATGGAGAAATATTACGATCTGGACTATATCGCCGCAATTCCGACTGAATACTGATACGGGGATATAAGAGCAGAATAGTTATCATCTTATCAACACACTGCTTCGCGTGATAGGATGACGTTTTTCATTACTTTTGTGCCGACGCGAAGCGGCAGAGTGGATGAATGATATGCCCTGCTTTTTTAAGCAAAACTGGATAAGCTTTCTGATCGCCGTTCAGCCGCTTCTGGATATACTCGCGTACTTCCGCGCCGATGCGGTAGCGACCGAGGCGGGCTATATACGCCTTGCAATTATGCTTGCACTGCCGATAAGTCTCCTTTTTGTACTCAAAAACAGAAAGCGTTTTATTATTTCGATGCTGTGTATAGGGACATACTGCGCCCTTCATGTGCTCAACTGCCTTAGAGTCGGTTATATCAATGCATTTTTCGACATTTCATATCTCTCAAAGGTCGTACAGATGCCTGTTCTTGCGATCTGCCTCATTTATTACATTAAAGACGGGCAGACAAGGACACAGGCTGTAAAAGGCATCCTTATCGCTGCCGCCGTGACGGGTGCTGCGCTTGCACTCGCGTGTCTGACCGGCACGGAGAATGTCACCTACGGCGAGGGACTCGGAGTGAGCGGCTGGGTAATTGACTCAAACCGCTGCGCAAACAGCATCATTCTTGTCACGCTTTCCGTGTTTGCAGTCTACCCGGCGGTATATTCGGACAAAAAGATCGTCAATATTCTCATTCCGGTAATTGTTGCCGTAATCTTTATCACAAACGGTACAAAGGCGTGCTACTTTTCGATATTTGCTATCTTCGGCGCTTACAGCGGCTTTGTTCTGCTAAACAGCGCCGTAAACGGCAAAAAAATAAAGCTTGCTTTTCTTATAACCGCCGTTTCGCTTATGGCGGTCTCGGTGATAATCTATCCGTATACGCCGAGATATAAAGTGACTGCCATGCAGCAGTCCGCGGCTGCCAAAAATCAGGGCGAGCTGGAAAGAAAGATCGCCGCGCTCGGATATGATCCGAAGACGATAACAAGAGAGGAAAAGCTTAACATTCCGGAAGTCCGAGCCGTTATCGAGGATTTTTATTACCGGGCGATAATGGGCGTCATCCCGGATATGATCGACCGCTTCGGAATGGACAGAATTCTTGACTGCTACGATGTCTCCATTGATGCCGCAAAGATAATCGATACCCGCACAATGAAGCTGAGCTATGCCTCCCTCGTGCGCTCTGACTGTGACACGCTGACCCGCATTCTCGGCTTCGAGGTAACGCAGATGGGCACGGACGGACTGCGCGATGTGGAAAATGACTATCCGGCACTGTATTATTACTACGGTTATCTCGGGCTTGCGTTGTACTGTGCATTTCTTGCGTATTTTATATTCAGAGTGTGCGGAAAGCTTCTTGCGGATTTTAAAGGCAGCTTTACGATATGGAATTTTGCGCTTATTCTCGCACTCGGCCTGCAGCTTGCCCTTGCTCAGTTTTCCGGTGCGCTCATGAGAAGACCGAATGTTTCGATCTATCTTTCCGTGATCCTTGCGCTTATATATTATCAGACAGTACGTGACGGGGAGGAGAACCGAAAATGAAGCTTAGTGTTATCGTGCCCGTTTATAAAGCCGAAGAGTATCTGCGGGAATGTGTGAATTCCATACTCACTCAGACTATGGAAGATCTTGAGCTTATATTGATAAACGACGGCTCGCCGGACAATTCCGAGGCAATAATGCGCGAGTACGCCGAAAAATACCCGCAGAAGGTGAGAACTCTCAGCATAGACAACGGCGGACAGGGGAGAGCGAGAAATTTCGGTATCGACATGGCCCGGGGAGAGTTTCTCTCGTTTATCGACAGCGACGACTGGCTGGAGAGTGATACCTTTGAGCTGATGCTTAAAGCTGCCGACGAGAATAACGCCGATATTGTCGTGTGTGACATGGAAAAGCGCTTTGACGACGGCAGAAGGGAATATGTAAAGGCGGCGATACAATCTCACCCTATGGCGTCCGCCGGTTCTGCGAGCAATAAGATTTTCCGCCGCGCCCTTGTCGGAGACATCCGCTTTCCGCACGGCGTGTGGTATGAGGATTTTGACTTTTCCGCAAAGCTTCTGATGCTCAGCAAAAAGACCGTTTTCGTGGAAAAACCTCTGTATATCTACCGCTGTGGGCAGCAATCCACCATGACGAACAACAACGCGAAAAAAAATCTCGATATCCTCACCGTTATGGAGGATATAAGAACGTTTGCGGAGACGCACGGACGGCGGGACGATTATGAGTTTATGCTGATAAACCATGTTCTGCTCGATTCGATAAAACGCCTCGCCGTTCAGACCGCGCCTGATAAAGACGAGGTGATAAAAAAACTGCGCGATCACGTTCGGGAGCAGATACCCGACCTCAATAAATGCGAAAGTTACCGAAACGAAAGCCGCAACCGGCGCATCATAATGAAGCTTAATTACATGGGACTTGAAAAGCTGTCGATAGCTGTCCTGATACTGTTCTCCAATAAAAAGTAGAACTTTTTATTGGAGAGATGCCGCCTATGGCGTCATCCATTTGCTTACGCAAATGACGTCTCATACGATTCTCAACGCACCTGACGGTGCTATAAAAAGTAGACTTTGTCTACTTTTTAATGAGAATCAGTATGAAAATAAAGAAATGACAAAGGGGCGCGTTCTGCGCCCCTTATTTACCTTTGATTTTGTTATTCGCTCTCATAAGCATATTGAGCGCAAAATACATTCTGTGCTCTATAAGAAACAGAATAAGCTTATATTTCCTGCTAATTGTACTGAGATACGGATTTTTTCTGTATTCGGGGAATTTGCTTCTGAGATCCTCAAACAGTCTGTCCTGAACATCGCTTTTCCGATCGATAAGGTTGACTCTTGGAATGGACGTTATGACCTGATTGTAAAGAGCTGAGTATTCAAGCTGAGCATGATATTTCTCAAAAAGCCCCGCTTCACGGTATGCCTCAAGCATTGAATCAACGGCGGGAATGATCTCCATATTCCGCTCGGCGTTTTGGCTGTTCGTAATTGATCCGCTGCGCTGGAGATAGTTGTGCCACGGGCGGTGGACGGAGATCATTTTTTCAGAGAGAGTATAGAGCTTCGGCGTGACGTACATATCCTCAAACCACACGCGCCCGGGATAGTATATCCCGTTTTCGGTAAAGAGCGAGCGGCGGTATATCTTATTCCAAGCTGAGGGCAGCTCAAAAAGAAGCTCCGGAAAACTTTCCAAAGAAAACTCACCTTCGACAGAGCAGCCGTGATAATATCGGAGGAGCTTCCCGTCCTCGTTTACCGAGCGGACGTCAAAAAACAGCATATCAAAATCTCTGTCCAGATATTCAAACATCTCCGGCAGCGCGTTCGGAGAAAGATAATCGTCGCTGTCAAGAAAGAGAATGTATTCTCCCTCGGCGGCGTCAATTCCCACATCCCTTGCAGCACCCAGACCGCCGTTTTCGGTGGTTATGACGCGAATGAGAGAAGGGTATTTCTCCGCGTAGCTTTCGCATATTTTCAATGAACCGTCAGTCGAGCCGTCGTTGACTATTACTATCTCATAATCCGAAAGCTCCGGATAAATGACCGAGTCAAGACATTTCGGGAGATATTTTTCAATGTTGTAAACGGGTATCATGACTGTGAGCTTCGGCATTTTCAGACCCCTCCGAAAGAAAATTAATAGCTGTGTAACATATTATCACATAAAACACACCGTTTCAATCTTGATTATGACAGTACTGTTGGTGTATAATATACCGATAAAGCATACTGTGATTGGAGAGTTACCATGAGCATAAAGAAAGATAAGCTTACACCGGAAGAACTGGAAGCAAAGAAGCTTGCCAACCGACGCGAGGCATACGACTGGATACAGTGCCTTGCAGGCGCACTGATCGTGTGTGTGCTGATGTTTGTGTTCCTGTTTCGTGTTATAGACGTAAAGGGCTCATCCATGGTGCCTACATTGAAAAATCAGGACAAGATGCTTGTTTCCGACCTTTTCTACAAGCCGAAAAAGGGCGATGTCATTGTCTTCAAAAAGGATGAGTACGACCCCAATAAGGCTCTTGTAAAGAGAGTTATCGCTACCGGCGGCGACAAGATCAATATCGACTTTGATCAGGGCATCGTCTATGTGAACGATGAGCCTCTCAAGGAGGATTATATTGCCGATCTGACAAGGACGAAACTGGACTTCATCGGACCGAAGGACGTACCGGAGGGCTGTGTGTTCGTGATGGGTGATAACCGCAATATGTCTACCGACAGCCGTAAGGCTGAGATCAACATGGTCGACAGCCGACTGATCATAGGGCACGTTCAGTGCGTTCTCTTCCCGTTCAAATCCTTCGGTCTGGTAAAGTAATGGACGGCAGCATATATGAAAAAATGAACATCCAGTGGTTCCCAGGGCATATGACGAAGGCTCAGCGCATGATAGGTGAAAATATCGGCATGGTCGACGCCGTATGCGAGATACTGGATGCCAGAATACCCAATGCCAGCCGCAATCCCGATATTGACTCTCTTGTCGGAGATAAGCCGAGGCTTATTATCCTCAACCGCTGTGACCTTGCGGACGAGACGGTTACGAAGCGCTGGAAAAAGAGCTTTGAGGCAAAGGGTATGTCGGTGATCGAGTGTGACGCGAAAAGCGGAAAGGGCGTAAACGCCTTTGTGCCGGCTGTAAAAAAGCTTCTTGCCGATAAGATCGCCGCAAACGAGGCAAAGGGACTTGTGGGAAAACCGCTGAGGATCATGATACTCGGCATCCCCAATGTCGGCAAGTCAACATTCATCAACAAGGTCGCGGGAAGGAAAGCGGCCGCAGCCGGTGATAAACCAGGTGTTACAAGGGGAAAGCAGTGGATCAGCATCGACCGTTCCCTTGATCTGCTCGATACGCCCGGTATCCTCTGGCCTAAATTCGATAACCAGCAGGTGGGCGAGCTGCTTGCCGTCACAAACGCGATCAAGAGCGACGTTATCGACAAGGAGACTCTGGCTGCCAATTTTATGATACGTCTTCGTGAGATGTATCCGCAGTCACTGGAAGCAAGATATAAGTTTACGCCCGACAGAGAGCTCAACGGCTTTGAGCTTTTGGAGCAATGTGCAAAAAAACGCGGATTTCTGATTTCAAAGGGCGAGTATGATATTGAGCGCATGGCAAACACTCTGCTGGGCGAGTACCACGAGGGAAAGCTCGGACGACTGACACTGGAGCTGCCGGATGAATGATCTGTGGACATTGGAAAACGAGATATACGACTCCGGTGTGAATATCCTCTGCGGAGTCGATGAAGCGGGCAGAGGACCGCTTGCAGGTCCTGTCTGTGCAGCAGCCGTTATTCTGCCGCGAAACTGCGTCATTGAAGGATTGAACGATTCCAAAAAGCTCACCGAAAAGAAAAGGGAAGAGCTTTTTGACGTTATTCGGGAAAATGCCGTTTCTTACGGCATCGCTTTTGCGAGTGTGGAAGAAATTGAGGAATACAACATCCTTCAGGCGACGTTCATTGCGATGAACCGTGCCATTGAAAAGCTGGATGTACGGCCCGAGCTTGCACTGATCGACGGCAACAGGAACAAAGGCATAATTATAAATTCCCGCTGTGTTGTCAAGGGCGACGCCTGCTGTGCCGATATTGCGGCGGCGTCGGTTTTGGCCAAGGTGACCCGTGACAGATATATGTATGAAATGGAGGAGCTTTACCCGCAGTACGGTTTTGATAAGCACAAGGGCTACGGCACAAAGCTCCACTACGAGGCGCTGAGAAAATACGGCCCGTCACCGATCCACCGCCTGAGCTTTCTGAGGAAAATGCACTGATGATTGCAAGAGACAACGGACGCTTCGGCGAGGACAGGGCGGCGGCATTCCTGCGGAAAAAAGGCTATACGATAACCGAAAGAAACTATCGCTGCCGTGTCGGTGAAATCGATATTATCGCGGAAGATCGGGACTTCATTGTTTTTGTCGAGGTAAAGACGCGAAAAAACGATCTTTACGTTCAGGCGCGGGAATATGTTACCGCTTCAAAGCAGCGGAAGATACGCCAGACGGCGCTTATGTATCTGGCATTCCACGAAACGGAAAAGCAGCCGCGCTTTGACGTGATAGAGGTCTATATCCCGGAGGGATTATTCGGCACCGTCACGCTCAACCATCTGGAAAACGCATTTATGTAACAGCGGAAAGCAGCTCTGCCTTCCGCCGTTTTATCAGTCGGATATGCCGCGGGGACAGAAGGTGGAGCAGTAGGTCTCACCCTTTGTACAGGCATTTTCATTCTGAACGCTTATTTTCGCGGCGGAGCATCTGCAGTCGATGGTATTGTATTTGCAGTTCGTGACATCGCAGCCGACGCCGGGGTTGGACTCGATGCGTCTTTTTTCACTCATTTGTTTCACCTCCTTTGTACTTGTCAAACGTATTATCTGCATATTCATTCTGTTTATTCGGAGGCTGTATGGCTCTTTACGCGATCGGTGATCTGCATCTTTCTTTTGCAAAAGAAAAACCGATGGATATTTTTGGTGATAACTGGGACGGTCATCCAGAAAAACTGAAAAAAGGCTTTTCAAAGCTCACGGATGAAGACGTGTGCGTGATATGCGGCGATCTGAGCTGGGGCATGGGGCTTGAAGAGACGGTCGGGGACTTTAAGTTTATCGATTCTCTGCCGGGGAGAAAGATCATCCTCAAGGGCAATCACGATTACTGGTGGTGCACCGCTTCAAAAGCGAAAAAAATGTTTGCAGAAAACGGTATCACAACGATCGATATTCTCTATAATAACGCATTTGAATACGGAGAATATGCCATCTGCGGCACGAGAGGCTGGTTTTTTGAAGAGGAAAAGGACGGGGCGCACGATAAGAAGATAATGCTGCGGGAGATCATGCGCCTGGAAGCTTCGCTGAAAGCGGCCGGTGACAAGAAGAAGCTTGTTTTTCTGCATTATCCTCCGATCTATCAGAATTACACCTGTCCGGAGATCATTGAATTGCTGAAAAAATATGAAGTGCGGCTGTGCTGCTACGGGCATATCCACGGCAAGGGCTGCCGCTTTGCGCTCAACGGTTGGACGGGGGGAACGGAGTACAGACTTGTGTCTGCCGATTTTGTGAATTTTGCACCGGTTTTACTGCCATATACCCGCTGAAAACCGGAGAAAAAACAGAAATAATTGAATTTGGCATTGATTTTATAAAACAAATCTGCTATCATACAAAAGGTTATGCACAAACATAGGAGGAACAAATAAAATGATTGTTAAGAACGTAGAGAAAAAAGAAAATAATATCGCAACATTTCAGGTAGAGACCGACAAGGCAGAATTCGACGCCGCCGTCAACAAGGCATATCTGAAAAGTAAGGAACAGATATATATCCCCGGCTTCCGCAAGGGCAAGGCTCCCCGTGCAGTCATCGAAGGTATGTACGGTGCAGAAACCTTCTATCAGGACGCAGCAGACGAGCTTGCCCCCGACGCTTTTGAATTCGGTCTCAAGGAGACCGGTCTGAAGATAGTGGGCGCACCCGCCATCAAGGATTTCAACGTCACCGAAGAGAAGACCGCAGAGTTCACCTTTGAAGTCACCGAGTACCCCGTTGTCACCCTCGGTCAGTACAAGGGCATCGAAGCAGAGAAGAGGAACGTTGTCATTGACGACGTCATGGTCGACGGCGAGATCGAGACCATCCGCCACCGCAACGCCCGCATGGTCACCGTGGAAGACCGCGCAGCCGACATGGGCGACACCGTAAACATCAACTTCGACGGCTACCTCGACGGAGAGCGTTTTGAAGGCGGCAAGGCCGACAATTACGACCTTGAGCTCGGCTCCAATACCTTCGTTCCCGGCTTTGAGGAGCAGGTAGCGGGCATGAACGTCGGCGAGGACAAGGATATCGACGTCACATTCCCCGACAACTATACTCCCGCTCTCGCAGGCAAGGCTGTCGTTTTCAAGATCCACCTCAACTCCATCACAGCCCATGAGCTGCCCGAGCTTGACGATGAGTTTGTCAAGGACGTCAGCGAGTTCGATACTCTTGAAGAGTACAGAGCCGATGTCCGCGCAAAGCTCGAAGAGAGAGAGACCGCTCAGGCCGACAACGATTTCCGCACCGCCGTTATCGAGAAGGCCTGCAAGAACATGACTGTCTCTATCCCCAAAGTTATGATCGATGCCAAGGTCGAGGATATCATCCGCAATTATGCCTCCAATTACGGTCTCAATGACGGCAAGACCGATTTCGAGCAGATCAAGGCAATGCTCGGCATAAATGAAGATGTCATCAACAACTCCATCATGCCCGGCGCTGTTTCCCAGATCAAGGCCGATCTGCTGTTTGAGGCTGTTGTCGAAGCCGAGAACATCGATACCACCGAGGAAGAGGTTCAGGAGTACATCAAGAAAGCGGCAGAGTCCATGAAGATCTCCGAGGAAGATGTTGTCAAGTACTTCGGTATGGACTTCCTCACCGGCGAATACAAGAAAGAGAAGGCGACCTCCGTCGTATTCGACACCGCTGTTGCCATCGAGCCCAAAGCAGAGTAAGAAGCTGAATAAATATTCGGGATAACGGATATGCTCTCTTGGATGCTTAATAATGAAAAGGAGAGTTTTAAAATGAGTTTAGTTCCTTATGTCGTAGAGCAGACGAGCCGCGGCGAGAGATCTTATGATATTTTCTCAAGACTTCTTAACGACCGTATCATCATGCTCTCCGAAGAAGTCAATGATACAACCGCCAGCCTTATCGTTGCCCAGCTTCTCTATCTGGAAGCGCAGGATCCAGACAAGGATATACAGTTTTATATCAACAGCCCCGGCGGAAGCGTGACCTCCGGTATGGCGATCTATGATACCATGCAGTACATTAAGCCCGACGTCTCCACCATCTGCATCGGCATGGCCGCCTCCATGGGTGCGTTCCTGCTGTCCAGCGGTGCAAAAGGAAAGCGCATTGCCCTCCCGAACGCCGAGATCATGATCCATCAGCCCTCCGGCGGAAGCCGCGGTCAGTGCACCGATATTCAGATCCAGGCGGAACAGATCCTGAAGATCAAGCAGAAGCTCAACAAGATCCTTGCCGACAACACCGGCAAGTCCGTTGAGCAGATCGAAGCCGACTGCGAGCGCGACCATTTCCTCACGGCTGAGGAAGCGCAGGAATACGGTCTTATCGATAAAGTGATCTATAAGCGCTGATCGAAGCTTTTCGGATGTTCTTAAATCAATATGGGGGAACGTTTGTTCCCCCATATTTTCGAAAATACGTAACACACACAGGAGGGGTATTATGGCCAGAAGCGATGATAAAAAGAGCATAAGATGCTCGTTCTGCGGCAAGCCGCAGGCTGTCGCGGGAAAGCTTATTGCCGGAAACGGCAGCTATATCTGCGAAGAATGTATTCATATGTGTGCCAGCATACTTGACGACGATGAACCCGCCCTGGGGAAACAGCACTATCGTCCAAAGGGCTATGACGGTCTTCCGCTCGTCTTTGACAGGCTGCCCAAGCCCATGCAGATAAAAGAAAGACTGGATGAATATGTGATCGGTCAGGAGACTGCTAAGATCGCGCTTTCCGTGGCGGTCTACAATCACTATAAGCGCATTATGTTCCAGCCCGATGAAGAGGTCGAGCTCCAGAAGAGCAACATCCTTCTGATCGGCCCTACCGGAAGCGGCAAGACTCTCTTTGCGCAGACTCTTGCAAAAATGCTCGAGGTACCGTTTGCCATCGCCGACGCCACGACTCTGACCGAGGCGGGCTATGTCGGTGAGGACGTTGAAAACGTTGTCCTCAAGCTGCTGCAGGCCGCCGATTTTGATGTGGAAAAGGCCGAGCACGGAATAATCTACATCGACGAGATAGATAAGATCACAAGAAAGAGCGAAAATACCTCCATCACGCGCGACGTCTCCGGCGAGGGCGTACAGCAGGCGCTTCTTAAAATGCTTGAGGGTACTATTACAAATGTACCCCCAAACGGCGGACGCAAGCATCCGCAGCAGGAATTCATTCAGGTCGACACCTCCAATATCCTGTTTATCTGCGGCGGCGCGTTTGACGGTCTGGACAAGATCATCGCAAAGCGCACGAGCAAGAAGTCCATGGGCTTCGGCGCGGATATCACCAGCAATGACGACCGCGACATCGGTGAGCTATTCGCGCAGGTACAGCAGCACGATCTGCTCAAATACGGTCTGATTCCCGAGATCATCGGCCGTCTGCCTGTAATCGCATCACTGGCATCTCTTTCAAGAGACGATATGGTCAGAATTCTGACTGAGCCGAAAAACGCCATTACAAAGCAGTATAAGACCCTGTTCAGGTATGACAATATAGACCTTGAGTTTGAAAACGAGGCTCTTGAAGCCGCCGCGGATAAGGCGCTCGCCCTCAAGATCGGCGCAAGAGGTCTCAGATCCGTTATGGAAAACGCTATGGCGGATGTGATGTTTACCGCCCCGTCCGATCCCACGATCGGCAAGGTCATTATCACGGCGGACTGCGTGAAGGGCAATGCAAAGCCCACCATAGTGAAGAAAAAAGAAATAACCCCCGCAGAGTAACAGAAATATATTTCCCTTAAGGATCGCAATTCATGAATACATTTATTTCAGAAGATATCAATATGCCTCTGCTGCCGCTCAGAGGACTGAATCTGTTTCCGGGCATGATGCTCAGCTTTGACATAGAGAGGAGACAGTCTATTACTGCGCTTGAAAGCGCTGTTAAGGCCGACCAGATAATTTTTCTGGCCGCTCAGAAGGATGCCTCTGTCGATGCTCCCGAAGCGGATGATATATGGCCCGTGGGTGTTGTCTGCCGGATAAGGCAGCAGCTCCGTCAGCCCGGAGGCGGTGTGTGCAGAACGCTTGTAGAGGGACTTTACCGTGCGGAAGCCGTTTCGATCAATGTTGAAGGCAGATGCATAACGGCGGTAGTGCGTCCTCTGCCGGATGTGCCAGACAGGATCAATGCAGACCGGAAAGAAGCCATACTGCGCAATTGTATGTCTCTTTTCCAGGAGTATGTTCATATGAACACCGATATGGTGAATGAACAGCTCATAAACCTCTTTGCCAATCCCGATCCCGCTTTTATTTCCCACTACATAGCCCATACAGCGCATTTCTCACCCGAGAACAAGCAGAAGCTCCTTATGGAGCTTGCGCCGTACCGCCGTCTCAATATGCTCAGCAAGCTTCTCAATACTGAGATCAATGTTATCACCATTGAGAAGGAACTCAGTCAGGAGGCTCAGGAGGCACTGAGCCGTTCTCAGCGCGAATATCTTCTGCGCGAAGAGATGAAGATCATTCAGAGTGAGCTGGGCGAAGACGGGCTGGTAGACGATATCGAGGAATACAGAGCAAAGATCAATGCGCTGGCTATTGAGGAGGAGTCAAGAGAAAAGCTTCTCAAGGAGCTCTCAAGGCTTTCAAAGCAGCCGTTCGGATCCTCTGAGGGCGCTGTTCTGCGCGGATATATAGATGTCTGTCTTGACATTCCCTGGGGTCAGACGACACAGGAGACCGTTGATATCGAAAAGGCGAGAAAAATTCTTGACGAGGATCATTTCGGCCTTGAAAAGGTCAAGAAAAGGATCATTGAATACCTCGCCGTAAAGCAGCTCTCGCCCGATATCAAGGGCGGGCTTATCTGCCTCGTCGGTCCTCCGGGAACGGGCAAAACAAGTATCGCCATGAGTATCGCAAGAGCCACGAACCGAAAGCTCTGCCGTATATCTTTAGGCGGCGTCCACGATGAAGCGGAGATAAGAGGTCACAGAAAGACATATATCGGCTCTATGCCCGGACGTATCGTAAACGGTATCATTCAGGCAAAGAGCACAAATCCGCTGATGGTGCTCGATGAGATAGACAAGCTCGCATCCGATTTTCGCGGTGATCCCGCCTCCGCTCTTCTTGAAGTGCTGGACGGAGAGCAGAACAGTACGTTCAGAGACAATTTCCTTGAGATCCCGATGGATCTTTCATCGGTGTTTTTCGTGACGACAGCCAACACGACCGAGACGATCCCGCCTGCGCTACTTGACCGTATGGAGATCATCGAGATGCAAAGCTATACCGACGAGGAAAAACTCCGCATCGCAAAGCGGCATCTCATTCCCAAGCAGCGCAAAAAGCACGGTTTGAAGGCAAATCAGCTTCGGATTGATGATGCTTCCGTTATGAAGATCATCGGCAGCTATACGAGAGAATCCGGCGTTCGGGTTCTGGAGAGGCAGATCGCTTCCGTATGCAGAAAAGCAGCCGCCGGTATCGCACAGGGAGAATTCAGATGTCTGAATGTAAAGAGCGATAAGCTTGAAGAGCTTCTCGGTCCCGAGAAATACAAGCGGGAAAAGCTCAATGTCAACGATGAAGTCGGCGTCGTTCACGGTCTTGCCTATACCTCTGTCGGCGGTGAGATGCTTGATGTTGAAGTCAGTGTCGTTGAGGGCTCGGGGAAGATCGAGCTGACAGGCAATCTCGGCGATGTGATGAAGGAATCGGCAAGAGCGGCTGTTACATATATTCGAAGCAGAGCCATTACCCTCGGCATCGACGGTGAGTTTTATAAGAACAAGGATATACATATACACTATCCCGAAGGCGCCGTTCCCAAGGACGGCCCGTCGGCAGGCATCACGACCTGCACCGCTCTTATTTCCGCTCTCACGGGTCGTGCCGTGAGACACGATGTCGCCATGACCGGAGAGATCACCCTCAGAGGCCGTGTGCTCCCCATAGGCGGTCTGCGTGAAAAAACCATGGGCGCTCTGCGTGCGGGGATCAGGACTGTGATAATTCCCGCCGATAACAGGATCGACCTTGAAGAGATCGACCAGACCGTGCGCTCAAAGCTCAGCTTTATCCCGGTATCAAGCATGGATGAGGTGATTTCGGCGGCACTGGCCGATAACACTCAAAGCAGTACGGTCATCAATCAGATTCTTCCGAAGGCTGCCGAACAGCCGACCGTGAGACAGTGAACGGAGCGGACGATGGCAAAGTTAAATCTCAATCGCGCTGAATTTGTAAAGTCAGCCGCTTCACCGTCTCAGTTTATCAACAGCCCAATGAAAGCTGTAGTTTTTGCCGGCAAATCGAACGTGGGCAAATCTTCTGTTATCAACTCTCTGCTTAACAGGAAGAATTTTGCGAGAGTCGGCGCCGAACCGGGAAAGACGATCCATGTCAATTATTTTGCCATTGACGAAAAAATGTATTTCGTCGATCTGCCCGGATACGGCTATGCAAAGGTCTCCCAGAGTGAGCGTGACAGATGGGGAAAGCTGATGGAGGATTTCTTCTCGGCGGGACTTTTCTCGCTGGGGGTGATGATCGTGGACGCAAGACACAAGCCCACGGCAGATGACATCACGATGGCGGAATGGTTCAAAGCCTCCGCACATCCCTTCGTTGTTGTCGCAAACAAGCTTGACAAGCTGAAAAAAAGCGAGATCGAGCCGAATATGCAGCTTATCAGGGAAACACTCGGATTGAATGATGATACGAGACTGATCCCTTTTTCCGCAGAAAAAGGTCAGGGGAGAGATATTCTCGTCTCGGAAATCACTGCGCTTATTTAATTTTTCAGAGCAGGGCAATAATATTTTGCCTTGCTCTTGTTTTTTTTGCGTCAGTTTGTTAGAATATCAGTAATTATATTTTTGGAGTGAGAACGATCGGCGCTTTACAGTCTATATGGGACGGATTTGATTTTACATATATTCTGAGTATTGTTCTGGCTGTTATACCGTCGCTGCTGTGCATCACGCTCCACGAGATGAGCCACGGCTATACAGCTCTTCTTCTTGGGGATACGACCGCAAAGGATGCGGGGCGATTGACGCTCAATCCGATAAAGCACCTTGACCCGATGGGGCTTTTGATGCTTGCGGTATTCCATGTGGGCTGGGCAAAGCCCGTGCCGATCAATATGTTCAAATTCAAAGACCCCAAAAAAGGAATGGCGCTGACCGCATTGGCAGGACCGGCTTCCAATCTGCTGATAGCGTTGGTCTTCATGTTCCTGTACGGAGTGTTTTTTATCCCGCTTCGCAGCAGCACCGCAGGCGAGTATTTCCTCACGATGCTTCAGCTTACCGTCTATATAAGCCTCGGATATATGCTCTTTAACCTTATCCCCGTACCGCCGCTTGACGGTTCAAAGGTGCTGTTTTCACTGCTTGACGATAAAAAATACGTCTGGCTCATGCGTTATGAAAAATACGGCTCGCTTGTGATGCTTGCACTTGTGGCTACCGGTCTTGTGGGCAGACCTCTTTCCGCAGCTATCGATTGGCTTTTTGACCTCCTGCTCCCTATCGCGCAGGGCGGATGTGACGCCGTATTCTATCTGTTTTACAGGTGAAGAAAAATTCTATGGAAAACCCCAATTTTCATCTTGAAGGCGTTCTGAAGGAAAAAGACGGAAGCGAGGACTTTGAAGGTCCGCTGAGTCTTATTCTGATGCTGCTTTCAAAAAACAAAATCGAGATAAGAGATATAAAGATCGCCGATATTCTCGATCAGTATCTGGACTATCTTGCTCAGATGGAGAGCATGGATCTGGAGATCGCCAGCGAGTTTATCCAGATGGCGGCGTATCTTCTCTATATAAAGACCCGTATGCTCCTGACTAACGACGAGGAAGAGAGCTCGGAGCTTGAAATGCTGATCGCCTCCCTTGAGCAGCTCAAAGCCAAGGACACTCTCGCATCGATCAGGAAAAACATACCCGAACTGAAAACACTCTCGCAGAAGGGACTGCTGTATTTTGCAAAGCAGCCTGAGCCGCTCAGACCGTTTTCCGGCGTATATGAGTACAGACATGAATGTGCCGATCTCCTGAAAGCGCTGTATGCAGTTTTTTCACGCGGCGTAAAGCCTACCGATACACAGCAGCTTGACAATGCCATTCCGCACCGAATCGTTTACAGCATAAAGGATAAGAGCCGTCAGATACTTGAGCTTCTGCATACAGGGGATATCCGCCTGCGGGAGCTCTACGGTATGTGCGAAACACGCAGTGAGCTCGTGGCGGCGTTCATGTCGGTGCTTGAGCTGTGCAGTATGGGCGCTGTGTCCTTTGAGCGGACGGATAATGATTATTCTCTGCATTTTTCCGGCGGAGAACCCGACGAAATAATAGAAAAGATTTCAGAATAGAGCATTTTATTTTACAGAGGATCCTATGAGTGATATTTCTTCCGCAATTGAGGCAATACTTTTTGCATCGGGAGAGGCGTTCCCGGTCGAGAGACTGTCCCTGATACTGGGGGCGGATATTAAAGAGATAGAGCTTGAAGCACGAAAGCTTACGGAGCTTTACGAAAGCGAAAAGCGCGGGATGCGTATCCTCCGGCTGGATAACAAGCTTCAGATGTGCTCCGCTCCCGAATACGCGCAGTTCATCTCTTTGGCAATGGAGCAGAGAAAGCCCCCGATGTTTTCCCCGAGCGCACTGGAGACACTTGCGATCGTGGCGTATTTTCAGCCTGTCACAAGAGCGTATATCGATCAGGTCAGAGGCGTTGACAGCTCCTATACCGTGAGCAGCCTGATAGAACGCGGTCTCATCGAGATCAGCGGTAAGCTTGACGCCCCCGGCAGACCGGCGCTATTCAGAACGACGGATGCTTTCCTGCGCACAATGGGTATAAGCGAGCTTGAAGATCTGCCGCTGCTTCCCGATATGACGTCGCTGGATGGCATAGAAAAATTGCAGAGCGCTATCGACAGAGCGCAAAACGGAGATTACCGACAGATCTCTCTGGAAGAAATGACATCAGACAAAAGTGAGGAGTGATACTCTTGCTTGCCCTGAAAATTTTGCTTGTTATTGTCCTTCTTGTGACCGTAATAATGCTTATACCCATCGGTGCCGACGTGGGATATGAGGACGGGAAGCTCCATGTTGCAGCCAAGGCGGCCGGAAAACTGATCCTGATCTACCCAAAGCAGGGCTCCGGCAGGAAAAAAGAAAAAAAGCCGAAACCGCCAAAGGAAGAAAAGAAGCAATCTGCTGAGACAAAAGAAAAAAAGCCAAAGAAGAAGCTCGGTCTCAGCTTTTCGAAAGAAGAGATATTTGAACTGGTAAAAAAAGTTCTCAGCGGCTTCGGTATTTTCGGACGTAAGCTCCGTGTGGACAGGTTTCACCTGAACTTTATTGCAGCCGGACGTGACCCATATAATGTTGCCGTCACCTCGGGCTATGTAAATGCCTGCCTGTGTGCGCTTGCTCCGATCTGTGCGAAACGTTTTGACGTAAAAGATCTTGACGTGCGCTCCGATGCGGACTTTACAAGGGAACATATGCACCTAGATCTGGGTATCGCCATGTCGATTCGGATCGGTGCGATATTCCGAATGATATTTGCCATCGCTTTCGGTGCTCTGGGGATACTTATAAAGAACAAGCTCCGGACACGCAGAAACAAAAACGCTCCGGTCGAAGCGGGAGATATAAAACAGGAAGAAGAAACTATCAATATACAGCACGATGAAAGGAATGAGCAAAATGGAAAATAATCCGATTAGCAATCTGATGCAGGCTACAATGGAGAACGTCAGGAACATTCTCAAAGTTGATACCGTTGTCGGTGATCCGATCGTAACTCCCGACGGAATAACCCTTATCCCCATTTCAAAGATCAGTGTCGGCTTCGGCGGCGGCGGAGTTGAGTTCGGCAATAAAAAAGCCGGGGAAGAACGTCCCTACGGAGGCGGAAACGCGACCGGCGTCAAGGTCGAGCCTATGGGCTTCCTTGTGGTCAGGGACGGTACCGTCAGAATGATCAATCTTACGCCTCCCGCGTGCAACACCGTTGACCGCATCATCGACCTTGTGCCTCAGGTCATGGACAGAGTGGACGCATTCATCGACAAGCACAAAAGCTGAGCAAACGAATAATTCAATATGAAACGTATATAATAAGCACTACCCGAACTTGAAAAGGGCGGTGCTTATTATTAAACGTATTATATCTCTCTTTGCTGCCGCTGCGCTTCTGACTTTCACATCGGCAGATGCGGATAATGTACCGGCTGTCAGCGCAAAGTGCTGTGCCGTAATGTATCATGGCAGATGTCTTTATGAAAAAAACGCAGATCTGCGAGTTCCGATCGCCAGTACGACAAAGCTTATGACCGCTGTTGTCGTCATTGAAAACTGTGATATGGACGAGATAGTGACGATCGACTCCGAGTGCTGCGGTATTGAGGGTTCATCCATGTATCTGGAAGCGGGGCAGGAGCTTACGACAGAGGAGCTGCTTAAAGGACTGCTGCTTGTATCCGGCAACGATGCTGCCGCTGCGCTTGCAAAGCATACTGCCGGAAGCGTGGATGCTTTTGCGGAGCTGATGAACAGGAAGGCAGCAGAGCTGGGCATGGATGATACTCATTTTACAAATCCTCACGGTCTCAATGACCCTATGCACTATTCAACGGCAAGAGATATGGCACGTCTGATGGAGTACTGCCTGCAAAATAGTATATTCCGCGAAATCAACGCCCTGAAAAGCTGTACGGTCAACGGTCTGACGCTCATAAACCACAATAAGCTGCTTTTGATGTGCCGGGGGTGCACCGGCGGCAAGACCGGCTTTACGGAAGCTGCCGGAAGATGCCTTGTTTCATCGTGTGAGAGAAACGGCGCAGAGCTTGTATGCGTTACATTGAATGATCCGGATGACTGGAAGGATCATCTGACGCTCTATGACAGGGCGTATTCGGAATATGAGCTGAGAAATGTGACTGACGGTATCCGCTTCAGCGTACCGATAATCTCAGCCGAAACAGATCGGGCGTATCTCATACCGGAAGGCAGTAATACGGTTTTTATAAAACGAGGCAGCGAAGCGAAGCTTACCGCCCGTCTGCCATGGTTCGTTTTTGCGCCCGTTCAGAAGGGTGAAGCAGGCGGAAAAGCGGAAATATCGGTTGACGGAGAGCAGATAGGGGAGTATTATTTAGTTTATTCCGATAACATTCCTCTCGGGAAGGATAATTCATAGACATGGAACAAAGGCTTCAAAAGCTTATTTCCGCCGCAGGACTTATGTCCAGAAGAGCGGCGGAGGAATACATAAATTCAGGTCGTGTGACCGTCAACGGAGCGGTGGCCAGGCTCGGAGATAAGGCAGACAGCGAACTTGACGCAATCGCGGTAGACGGCATCCCTCTGCGTATAGAGAGTGAAAAGAAATATGTCATGCTCAACAAGCCGAAAGGCTATGTCACGACCATGAAGGACGAGCAGGGACGAAAGAACGTAACGGAGCTCGTTTCTGAGATCGGGACAAGACTTTATCCGGTGGGCAGACTGGATATGTACTCCGAGGGACTTCTTATTATGACGAACGACGGAGACTTTGCAAATCTTCTTATGCACCCGTCGCATAATTTTATAAAAACCTACCGCACATGGGTACAGGGCGAGGATATCGGAGAGGCAGTTGAATATCTGCGGCAGCCGATATTGCTCGATGAGTGCGAGGTCTGTGCCGTCGACGTGGATATCGAGCAGGTCTTTTTTCGCAGTGCGATACTTCTCATAAGTATTTCCGAGGGAAGGAACAGACAGGTAAGACGTATGTGCGAAAGCTGCGGGTTAAAGGTCACAAAGCTGATGAGGATCAGTGAAGGTCCGCTTACTCTCGGGACGCTCCCTGAGGGAAAATGGCGCTATCTCACGGATACAGAGCTCGACAGTATAAGAGGTGCAGAGTAAATGGCGGATAAGAACTATGACCTTGCCGTGATCGGCGGAGGCGCGTCGGGAATGATGTGCGCGTATCAGGCTGCGATACGGGGCGTAAAAACGGTGATCATTGACCCCAACCGTCAGCTCGGACGCAAGGTACGCATTACCGGCAAGGGGCGCTGCAACGTTACAAATAACTGCGATATCAAGACCTTCATGGCCAATATCCCCGGAGACGGGAGATTTCTTTTCAGTGCGCTGAACAGGTTTTCCCCATCGGATACGATCGCGTTTTTCGAGTCGCACGGTCTGCCTTTGAAGACCGAGCGAGGAAACAGGGTATTTCCGGTGTCCGACAACGCAAACGATGTGGCGGGAACGATGGCGCGGCTGTGTGAGAGAGCCGGGGTACATACCATAAGAGGCATTGTAAAGAATATCTGCATAGAAAACGGCGAAGTAACAGGCGTTGACACTGCGCAGGGACATATCTCCTGCCGGGCTGCCGCCGTATGTACGGGCGGTCTCAGCTATCCGCTCACCGGTTCGGACGGCTCGGGATATAAATTTGCCAAAGCTGCCGGGCATACCGTCACGCCCACAAGACCGTCTCTTGTTCCATTGGAGAGCAGCGATGACTGGTGCGCTGAGATGCAGGGCTTTTCACTGAAAAACGTGCAGTTGACGGCCTATGAGAATGAAAAAGTGATCTACAAGGAGCAGGGCGAGATGCTGTTTACGCATTTCGGCATTTCCGGACCGCTCGTTCTTTCGGCAAGCTCTCATATGAGAAAAATGGGAGAGGCTGCTTACCGCGTTTCCATTGACCTCAAACCGGCTCTGGATGAGAAAAAACTTGATGCAAGGCTGCTCAGAGATTTTGAGAAGTATTCCAATAAGGAGTTTAAAAACGCCCTCAATGACCTCGCGGGAAGCGCCATGATCCCGGTGCTCGTAAGGCTTTCGGGGATACCGGAAAACACAAAAGTAAATGAAATAACCAAAGAGCAGAGAAGGGCGCTTTTGCATCTTTTCAAGGCGTTTCCCGTATCGATTTCGGGAACGCGCCCCATTGATGAGGCGATAATCACATCGGGCGGCGTAAAAACAAAAGAGATCGATCCGAGAACAATGGGATCAAAGCTCGTAAAAGGACTCTTTTTTGCAGGCGAGGTGCTCGACCTCGACGGATATACCGGCGGCTTCAATCTCCAGATCGCATGGTCGACGGGATATGTGGCGGGCAATTCAATATAAGAGGAGAATAAAATGAACGGATATTATGCAATTGCGATAGACGGTCCCAGCGGAGCGGGCAAAAGCAGCATGGCAAAGGAGCTTGCAAAACGCTTCAATTTCATATACGTAGACACAGGCGCGATATACAGAACTCTCGGTCTCGCCGCGCTGCGTGAGAATATTGACAGAAAGAGCGGCGAAGAGTGCATGAAGCTGCTGCCGACACTGGAAATAAGCATGGGCTATAATGATGCCGGTGAGCAGAGAATGTATCTCAACGGCGAAGATGTTTCCGGGGAAATACGTCAGCCGGAGGTCTCGGTGGCCGCGTCCGATGTTTCTTCTCACGGTGATGTCCGTAAATTTCTGCTTGAAATGCAGCGCAAAATGGCAAGAGAAAATAACGTGATCATGGACGGGCGCGATATAGGCACCGTTGTTCTTCCCGATGCCGAATTGAAGATATTTCTGACTGCCGACGATACGGCCAGAGCCGATCGCAGACTCAGAGAGCTTGAGGCAAAGGGCGTTGAGACAAGCTTTGAGGATGTCCTGAAGGATATCCGTTACCGCGACGAACAGGATTCAACAAGAGCCGCCGCTCCGCTTAAAAAGGCGGAGGACGCCGTGCTTGTCGATTCAAGCGAGCTGGATTTTAACGCGACACTTGACCTTTTATGTTCCATTGTCCTTGAAAGACTTTTTATTTCCGAGGAAAAGTAAATGAAAGAACTGATCGTTGCCCGGAGCGCCGGTTTCTGCTTCGGAGTGAGCAGAAGCGTGGAAATGGCCGAGAAGCTCCTTTCGGAACACGGGAAGTGTCTGAGCCTCGGGGAGCTGATCCATAATGAAGATGTAGTCGGAAAGCTGAGTGAAAAAGGTCTCCGTGTAATAACGGAGCCTTCGCAGGCTGCGAGCGGAGACCGTGTGATCATCCGTGCGCACGGAATATCGAAGGCGGTATATGACGAGCTTGAAGCCATAGGCGCGTGTATTACAGACGCGACCTGCCCTAAGGTGAAAGCGATCCATAAGATCGTCAGCCGCGCGGGAGAAGAGGGAAGAACCGTCTTTGTGATCGGCATGAAAAATCACCCCGAGGTGGAGGCTATCCGGGGGTGGTGCGATGAGTGCTTTGTTTTCGAAAATGCCGAAGAATTACGGCTTTGGTCAGACAATAATCAGTCATACTGGACAAAACCCATAACAGTTGTAGTCCAAACGACGCAGACACGCAGTAATTTTAACGAATGTTGCGATTTCATAAAAAAAAGATGTACAAATGCAAAAATATCTGATACAATATGTACTGCTACATTCACGCGACAAGAAGAGGCGCAAAGCATCGCATCCCAATGTGACAGTATGGTCGTCATAGGCGGAAAGCACAGCGCAAACAGTATTCATCTTGCACAGATATGTGCTGAAAAGTGCTCCGATGTTCAGTTTATTGAACGGCTGGATGAACTGGATGTGCAGAGACTTGACGGTTATGACACCGTCGGACTCACAGCGGGGGCATCAACGCCTGCGTGGATAATTAAGGAGGTAAGAAACAAAATGGACGAAATGAAAGTTAACACCGCAGAAGAAACCAAGGAGCTTTCCTTTGACGAAATGCTCGAGGGAACCCTTAAAACTATATATAATGGAGATAAGGTAACCGGCCTTGTAGTCGCGATCACCGGCACCGAGATCAGTGTTGATCTGGGCACCAAGTATTCCGGCTTCATCCCCACTTCCGAGTTTACCGATGACGGCATCAAGGTCGAGGATGTCATCAAGGTCGGCGATACCATTGAGGCTGTTGTTGTCAGAGTCAACGATGTTGAAGGCACCGCACAGCTCTCCAAGAAGCGTCTTGACGCTGCAAAGATGTGGAACGATGTTGAAAACGCTGTTGAAGACGGCACCGTTCTGGAAGGTACTGTTGTCGAAGAGAACAAGGGCGGCGTTGTTGTCAATGTCAAGGGCGTTCGCGTTTTCGTTCCCGCTTCCCAGACCGATCTTCCCAAGGAAGCAGAGCTGGGTCAGCTTCTCAAGCAGGTAGTACGCCTCAAGATCACTGAGGTAAACAAGGCTCGCAAGAGAGTCGTCGGCTCTATTCGCCGTGTTGCACAGGCAGAGCGCCGCGAGCGCACCGAGGCACTTTGGAACGAGATGGAGATCGGCAAGAAGTTCCACGGTGTCGTAAAGTCCCTCACCAGCTACGGTGCATTCGTTGACATCGGCGGTATCGACGGTATGGTTCACGTTTCCGAGCTGAGCTGGGGTCGTATCCACCAGCCCTCCGAGGTCCTCAGTGTCGGCGACGAGGTAGATGTCTATGTCATCAACTTTGACCGTGAGAAGAGAAAGATCTCCCTTGGCTACAAGGATCCCAACGGCAATCCCTGGACTCTGTTCACCAATAAGTACTCTGTCGGTGATGTCGCACAGGTCAAGATCGTCAAGCTCATGCCCTTTGGCGCTTTCGCAGAGGTTCTTGACGGCGTAGACGGTCTGATCCACATCTCCCAGATCGCTAACCGCCGCATCGGCAAGCCTGAGGACGTTCTGACTGTCGGCGATGTCGTTGATGCAAAGATCACCGCTGTCGATGAAGACAAGCACAAGATATCTCTCTCGATCCGCGCTCTTTCCGAGCCCGCTCCTGTTGCGGAAGCTGTTGAGGAAGAGGTCGAAGAGACCGCAGAGGGTGACGCTCTTGTATATGAGGTTTCCGAAGACGGCACTGCTTCCGGTGTTGCTCCCGAAGCAGACGCAGAGTAATTGCAAACAAAGCTTTGAAATGAGGTGCAGATCTGCACCTCATTTTTTAAAATATTGATAATTGGAGCGTTCTATCGTGCTGAATATTAAAATAACTGTCTCCGATATAAACTGGGAAAGCTGTACGGACGCTGTTTTTCCGATAGCATATGAAAAAATACGCAATTCGGACAAACAGAGCCTTGTTATCGAAATACTGAAAAAATCGGGAGCCGATCTGCCTCGGGTTCTGAAAAAAGTACTGACAATGGTATCGGACGCTGAAAAGATCGAGCTTATACAATGGGCAGTCGGTGCCTTTGAGAGAAAGATCCTTTCGGCAATAAATGGCATCCTTGTGAAAAAGAAGCTTTCGGACTGCGTTTCCGTCTCGGGTATTAGAGCTGCTTCCTGCGCCCTCCCGGGTGAGCTTGAACTGCAGCTGAGCGGTGTATATATAGATTACGGCGATCCTGCGATCAGGGAGATACTTCGCGACAGATTCTCCGTAACTCTTCCGACCGCATTCACCGGTTTTATCGGACGCACCGCGCAGACCGCCATCATCAAGATCACCGGAAACAAGACCTTTTCACGGAAGCTGTGTGCTCTTGCGGAGAGCAAACTGAGAGGAAAGGGTATCGCAGTCAGGATTACGGAATGTGAGATCGTCAATTCTTCCGAGAGCGATATTCCGACCGGGTTAAAAAACAACGATCATCCTATGCCGGATATGCTGAAAAAATGTATCGTCCGTGTTGCCGGTGAGCTCATAGGGCAGCTCGGAAGCTGACTGTTTGGAAAATATGAAAAAATTATTATTTGCTGTTTTTCTTATTATTCTTATTGCGGCGTTTTCTTTTCCGATTTTGAACGGTCATATTGCAGGAAACGAAAACGAATTGACTGCCCGGCAGCAGTCTGCTCAGCGACAAAAAGAGATTTCCGCATTGTATCGGGACGCGTGCGGCAAGCTATCGGAAGGAGATTATTCGGAGGCTGTAATATTATCCGATAAGTGCCTTGATATGCTTTCCCCGGAGGATGATACGAAGCTGTATGCCCAGGTACTTATGAATAAAGCCCTTTCGCTCTATGGTGCAGGGGAATACTCCGCTTCGCAGAATATCTGTAATGTCCTGACAGAGCAGAGCCGACCGGAAGCATATCTTCTTAAAGCGCAGAACAGCTTCATGCTCGGTGACACGGCTTCCGAAGAAGACTCTCTTATCCGCTATGCGGAGATCACGGGCGATAAA
Organism: Eubacteriales bacterium; assembly: GCA_030531595.1. GTDB lineage: Bacteria > Bacillota > Clostridia > Oscillospirales > Oscillospiraceae > Limivicinus. The sequence continues at coordinate 32,099 of JAUNND010000009.1, forward strand.
AGCCGATTGAACAGAGCAGGAGAACTTGCGATGAACAGGGGAGACTATTCGGAGGCAATTGGTTATTTCAACGAATATGACGCCTCCTGCCTGTCAGGCGCGTCGGAAACGGATGAGGCTGTATTCAGACGGGCTGTGTGCTATATGTCGACCGGCGACTATGTGAGAGCGGCGGATGATCTTAGACGGTGTGAAGTAAACGGAATAGAAACAGATGAGGCGCAGTTTTATCTTGCTGTGTGCCTCATGAAGCTCGGAAACACACAGGAAGCAGAGTCCGCTTTTGAAAAATGCATCGCCGAGGGCAGCCATACGGAAGAGGTGCGGGAGCTTATCGGACTTTGCTCATAAAAAATCAGCACATTCGGTTTTGAATGTGCTGATTTTTGCGAAACGATCACCGGATCTCGACCATCATAACGTTTGTATAAGTCTCTCCTGCGGGAAGATGAAGGATATACTCCTGCTTTTCAATGTCTTCAACGAAGTCGTTATGAGAAGGGAGTGTAGCCCACGGTTCGATGCAGACATAGGGAGCGTCGGTGGGACGTGCGTGCCAGAAGCCGACAAACTCCATGCCTGGGAAAGAGACATGGACGCTGCGCCGGGACTTATCGCTTTTTAGCGTCACGCCGCGGGGAACATTTCCAAGAACAACGGCATCGTCATTGAACATTTCGTGATATAATGGCAGGGTGTTCATCTTTTTGAGAGGATAGGGAAGTGTTCTGCCGCTGAGAAGGCAGGAGACGGGATCAAATTCAACTCTGTACGGCTGACAGTCGGCATCAAATTCCATATACCAGTCGCTGAAGTCTCCTTCGCCGCTGAGCGGTACGTTGAAGCCCGGGTGTGCACCGAAGCCGAAGTGAATTGTTTTACTGTCTTTGTTGATAACGGTGCATTTTTTTGAAATGCTGCATCCGTCAAGCTCGTAGAGAACTTTGAAAACGAACTCAAAGGGGTAGTATTCCCGAGTCATTTCATTTGCGCGGAGCGTGAAACAGACGGAGGAGTCTCCGAGCTGTTCCGCCTCAAATTCACTGCCCGGGGCGAAGCCATGCAGCGGCATGGTATATTCCTGTCCCCGATAAATGTATTTGCCGTCCCTGCATCGACCCACATAGGGGAAAAGCGTCTTGTCACGCGAGGACCAGTATTTTTTGTCTCCCTGCCAGAGATATTCTATGCCGTCCTTTACTATGCTGTGGAAGACCGCGCCCGCGCTGTCAAGTACAACGGTGAGCTGCTCGTTTTTCAATGTGATCAACATATTTTTTCTCCTTAATGTCTGAAAGGTGATAATAAGATTATAACGCTTCCGACCTTCCTTTTCAATCCGTACAGGGCAAATAAAAATACTTGCATATACGGCGGCGGCAATATATAATATAGACATACAAGGAGATGAAAGACAGATATGGATATGACCTGGATATGGCTGATCGCGGCGGTCGTGCTGCTGATCACAGAGGCTCTGGCACCCGGACTTGTCTCGATATGGTTTGCTGTCGGTGCACTTGCGGCTATGCTCTCATCTTTATTTAATGCTCCGCTGTGGCTGCAGGCTGTCTGGTTTGTGGCGGTCTCGGCTGCCTCTCTGATCCTGACAAGACCTCTTGTCAAAAAGTATGTCAACGCGAGAGTACAGCCCACAAACGCGGATGCGCTTATAGGGAAAGACGGTATTGTCATTGACGCCATCGACAACCTTGCGGGCACGGGCAGTGTAAAGATCGCCGGGCAGATGTGGACTGCACGCTCTGCCGGGGAGAATATTTCCATCGCTCAGGGTAAAATAGTAACAGCAAAGGCGATTTCGGGCGTAAAGCTTATTGTTGAAGAAAAGGAGAATTAAATATGATCGTTTTATTCGTGTTGATCGCATTGGTCCTGCTGCTTGTTATTGCAAATATCAGAGTCGTTCAGCAGGCGAAGGCGTTTGTCATTGAGAGACTCGGCGCATATAAGACCACATGGAACGTAGGTCTTCATGTCAAGGTTCCCATTATCGAAAAGGTGGCCAAGGTCGTCACGCTGAAAGAGCAGGTCGCGGATTTCCCGCCCCAGCCTGTTATCACCAAGGATAATGTCACCATGCAGATCGATACGGTCGTTTATTTTCAGATCACCGATCCGAAGCTCTATACCTACGGTATCGAGCAGCCCATGGTTGCCATTGAAAACCTCTCCGCGACAACGCTGAGAAATATCATCGGCGATCTGGAGCTCGACCAGTGCCTGACGAGCCGTGATATTATAAATACCAAGATGCGCACTATTCTTGACGAAGCCACCGACCCGTGGGGCATCAAGGTCAACCGCGTTGAGCTGAAGAATATTCTGCCCCCCAAAGAGATACAGAACGCCATGGAGAAGCAGATGAAGGCCGAGCGTGAGCGCCGCGAGGCTATTCTCCGTGCCGAAGGCGAGAAGAGAGCGGCTATTCTGGAAGCCGAAGGTCAGAAGGAGTCCGCAATATTAAAGGCCGACGCTAAAAAGCAGCAGCAGATATTGGAGGCCGAAGGTCAGGCAGAGGCTATCCTCAAAGTGCAGAACGCTACCGCAGAGGGTATTAGACTCATAAACGAAGCCACACCGAGTGAGGCTGTTATCCGTCTGAAAGCTCTGGAAGCTTTCTCAGCCGCAGCAAACGGAAGCGCCACAAAGATCATCATACCAAGTGAGATTCAGGGGCTTGCGGGTCTCGCGGGCGGGATCATTGAAGCGGTAAAAGAAGACAAATAAATACAAGGACCGGCGGTATATATATGCCGCCGGTTTTATAGGGAGAAAAATGGAAAAAACAGTTGAATTTCTTACAAAGCACGGAATGTCACCGGAACTGATCGACCCATCAGTCTATGCCGAAAAAATGCGTCGGGATATGGTTTGCGGTCTGCGGGGCGAAAAAAGCTCAATGCCGATGATACCTACATATATTGAATTTGACGGTTCGATAGAACCCGGTCAGAGCGTTATCGTCATTGACGCAGGCGGCACGAACTTCAGATGCGGACTTGCTGAATTTACACCGGACGGATGCAATCTCAGTTATGTTGAAAAATACACGATGCCGGGCTTTGACTATTCGGTTACATGGGATGAATTTATCTCTTTTACCGCAGATAAAATTCAGAGTCTGACTGATAAGACAGACTATATCGGTTTTTGTTTTTCATACAATGCGGAGATCACTCCGGAGATCGACGGCAGGGTCAGGCGGATCGACAAGGAAGTTGTGATAACCGAGTCCTTCGGTGAACTTGTAGGCGCGTCATTGAGTCGGGAACTGGAAAGACGCGGCATCCCGGGCAAGCGCGTTTTTGTGCTGAATGATACGGTCGCGGCTCTTTTGGGCTCTGCCTATATGCTTGACAAAACAAAGTACGGCGGCTTCATCGGTCAGATCACCGGAACCGGCGCCAATACCTGCTGTGTCGTTCCCGTGGAGCGGATCGCAAAGCTTCACAGCGACAGAGAAGGCACTATGATCGTCAACATGGAGTCCGGTCTGTATGACGGATTTCCGCAGGGAGAATTTGATAAAATACTTGATTCTCAGAGCAATAATCCCGGCGAGAAGCAGCTTGAGAAGATGGTCTCGGGCGCGTATCTCGGAGAGCTGGGAAGACTTGCACTGACAGCGGCGGCCGGTGAGGGATATATCTCCGAAAAGGCAGGAAAAAAGCTTTCCGCACTCGGCAGGTTTGATACATCCGTGATCGACGCATGGGCGAGCGGAGAAAAGCTCGAAACGCTTACAGATGACGATGATGAAAAGGAATTTGTCAAAGCGATCTGCCGGGCACTGTTCTCGCGCTCGGCGAGATGTATGTGTTCAACGCTTTTGGGGATAATGCTTCTTAACGATATCGGGGGAGAGCGGGACAAGCCGGTCTGTATCTGCGCGGAGGGCTCTCTTGTTGATAAAAGCCGTTTTTTCAGACCGTATCTGCTCGACTGCCTCAGAGAATACGGTGAGAAGAAACTCGGCAGATATGCTGTCATGCAGATCGGCTATGAAACGACCCTGCCGGGCTCTGCCGCTGCAGCTGTTTTGAACAAATCGAATAAGAAGCGATGATCAGCTGCCGACCTCATTTCTTTCGCACAGAAAAAGACACTGAATCTCTGTTACAAAGATCCGGTGTCTTTCTCTTATGTGCGATTGTATGTTTCTCTTCCCGGGGTTTAACCGAAATAGCCGTGCTCTGCCATATATCGTGTAAATTTTTCCTGACCGGTGCGGTTTAAGTGACCTTCATCCAGAAAATCGGAATGTACATTCAGGCTGATCTCATCCATTTCATGCATCATGTTATGATATTCTATTCCTTTATCTGCCGCAAAATCACTTAAAGCATTAAAGATCCTCTGCTCATCGCTGTCGGCTTTATAAGGAGCTGTATAAAGAATCAGCTCAACATTATTTTCTCGACAAAGCTCAATGATCTTTGTCAGCGTTTCAACAGTAAAGTCTGACAGCGGGAGCTTATCTTCGCACGGAACCAATTCAATTTCACGCTAATTATAAGGAAAGAATTGTTTTTAGTCAACAAAAATCTGAGTATTACTTCCGGTGCGCAGGTTGGATGAAAAAATATACGGAAAAATAAACGGAGCTCTCCGAAAGAAGATCAGCCGTCGAAAGACCCGCACGGATCGGACATTCTTCATCGTCCGATCTGCGCGGGATCAGGCTAATACAGGATGGAAACATCCGTCAGAAACAGTTTGGTATAAAGTGCAGGGTGTTTAAGAAACCTTTTCGTTGAGCCAGTCGAGAATATCGGCATAGACCTGTTCTTTGCACGTTTCGTTAAGCATTTCGTGCCTTCCGCCGGGATACAGACGCATAAAAACATCTTTCAGACCCGCACTGCAGAAAGCTTTATATGCCTTTTCAACGCCCTTGCCGTAATCTCCAACGGGATCGGCGTCACCCGAGAAGAAGTATACAGGCTTTTCTCTGTTCATCTTTTTGATGTTTGAGAAATCCGTTATGTAGGAAATACCGCTGAGCATATCTCTGTAAAGACTTGCCGTACACACAAATCCGAGCAAGGGGTCTTTGATATATCTATCCACGTGCGCTGCGTCACGGCTGAGCCAGTCATACGGCGTCCGGGCATCGGGGATTTTTTTGAGATAAGAACCGAAGGCCATGTCGTTAAGCATCTGCCCGTTTGCATGGGGACCTTTGGCAAGTACAAGGGCTTCTGCCGCTGCTCTTCCGGCAGCGACGAGTGCACGCGACTGGTGCCCCGTGCCGCTGAGGATGGCATAGTCATATTTATCGGGGTGGTCGATCATATAGGTCCTGGTGAGAAAGCTGCCCATGGAGTGACCCAACATGACATAGGGGAGACTGCCGAGCTCATCCGAAGCGATGTCATGGAGCGTTACCATGTCGTTGACAACGTGTGTCCAACCGTTTTTCTCCGCAAAAAAGCCCTTTTCATCACCGGTGACAATGGAGCCGCCGTGACCGAGATGGTCATTTGCATAGACGGCATAGCCGTTATTCGCCAGATATTCCATAAATTCCTTATATCTGGAAGCATTTCCGCCGATACCGTGAGCGATCTGGATAATTGCTTTCGGAGTACCGTCCGGAATACATTTTATGGCGTGTATTTTGTTTATGCCGGTACTTGACTTAAAAGTAAATTCAAAAAATTCAGGCATTCTTTTTCTCCTAAAGATAATCCGCCCCTTCCTGAAATGAAGGAGCGGATAAATTAATATTACTTGCTTACGATGTCACGGGTATCTCTTGCAATGACCAGCTCTTCATTCGTGGGGATGACAAAGACCTTGACTTTGGAATCGGGCGTGGAGATCATGATGTCCTCGCCGCGCTTGGAGTTTGCCTCGTCGTCGATCTTGACGCCGAGATATCCGAAGTATTCGGAAATGGCTTTGCGGGTGGTCTTTGCATTTTCGCCGACGCCGGCGGTGTAGATGATGGCGTCAACGCCGTTCATGGCTGCAACATAAGAGCCGACGACCTTTGCGACCCAGTAGTTGAACATCTCAAGTGCGAGCTCAGAACGCTTGTCGCCGTTGGCGGAAGCGCCTTCAAGATCACGGAAGTCTGAGGAAACGCCGGAAATACCCTGAACGCCGGACTTCTTGTTGAGAATGTTGAGCATCTGATCGATGTCCAGATCGTACTTTTTCATGATGTACTGCATGACGCCCGGGTCGAGGTCGCCGCAGCGGGTGCCCATGGGAAGACCGACCAGAGGAGTAAAGCCCATGGAGGTGTCGACGCACTTGCCGTGGTCGATGGCGCAGATGGAGGAGCCGTTGCCCATATGGCAGGAAATGATCTTCAGCTCTTCAATGGGCTTGCCCATGAGCTCTGCGCAGCGCTTGGAGACATAACGGTGAGAGGTGCCGTGGAAGCCGTAGCGGCGCACACCGCTGTTCTTGTAGTAATCATAGGGGACGGCATACATATAGGCCTTGGCGGGCATGGTCTGATGGAACGCGGTATCGAATACGGCGACCATGGGGACATCGCCCATAACGGCCTTGCAGGCGTTGATACCGGTGATGTTTGCGGGATTGTGGAGGGGAGCGAAGGGAGTGCACTCGTCGATAGCTTTGAGAACTTCGTCGTCTATCAGCACGGAATCGGCAAACTTCTCACCGCCGTGGACAACGCGGTGACCGACAGCGTCGATCTCTTTCATGGAAGCGACAACGCCGTACTCTGCGCTGGTGAGCTTTTCGATAACGGCGGCGATAGCTTCGGAGTGAGTAGGCAGGCTGATATCTTCATTAAAGACACTCTTTCCGCCGACCAGCGGAGTGTGCTTGAGATGACCGTCAATACCGATCCTCTCGCAAAGACCCTTTGCCATGACCTGCTCGGTCTCCATATCGATGAGCTGATACTTCAGAGAGGAGCTGCCTGCGTTGATAACAAGAATTTTCATTTAAACTGTTCCTTCCTATTGTAAATATTAATCAACTAAAGTAAAATAAGAACATACCTTTTCTATTTTAATACTTTTTCCATAAAACGCAAGTCTTTTTTAAAAGGAAGCAGCATCCGATGAATATTGTGGGGATAGTAGGGGAATATAACCCTTTTCATTACGGACATTTATATCATCTGCTTGAAACAAAGAAGCTGTTTGATGACTGTGCTGTTGTCTGCGCCATGTCGGGAGATTTTGTGCAGAGAGGAGAGGCGGCACTTTTTGATAAGTTTGTACGAGCAGAAGCAGCCTGCAGATGCGGCGTCGATCTTGTGCTTGAACTGCCGGTGCGATGGGCACTCTCGTCTGCGGAAGGATTTGCCGACGGAGCAGTACAGCTTTTAAACAATGCGGGATGCGAATATATAAGCTTCGGCAGCGAATGCGGGAATATAAAGCTCATGGAAGAAACGGCCGAACTGTTTTGCGGCGGTTCCTTTATCGAGGAAATAAAGGAAAAAATGAGAACGGATAAAGAGCTGAGCTTCGCAGCGGCAAGAGAGACAGTTCTTTCCGAATATTCTCGAGAACTTTCCGAGATCATCAAAACACCGAACAACATTCTCGGAGTTGAGTATATTAAGGCAATAAAGAACCGGGAATATAATATCCGACCCCTTACGGTAAAACGCAGGGGGAATGCGCATGACTCTTACGGCGGCGAGGAACTTCCGTCGGCTTCGGAGATCAGACAGCGATTTTTTCAGGGAGAGCAGATCGAACGGTTTATTCCGGCTGAGGCGTGGAGCGTTTATGCACGGGCTATTGAAGACGGCAGGGTGCAAAACAGAGAGCTTTTTGATATGATCCTTCTCTCCCGCCTCCGTATGTTTGGCAGAGAATATTATAATAGTTTGCCCGATACGTCCGACGGACTTGGGAACAGACTTTTCAGAGCGTCGAGAGAATGCACGGCTTTGCAGGAAATGTACAATATCACCAAAACGAAAAAATATGCGATGTCCCGCGTCAGAAGAGCCTGTATGTGTGCCTGCATTGGCATTACAAAGGACAGTGCATCAGATGCGCTTCCTTATATAAGAGTCCTTGCGGCTAATAAAAAAGGAAGATTTGTTTTGAAAAAAATAACAGAAGAAAAATGCGTCCCGGTGATAACAAAGCCGACATCCGTGAAGAAATATGACAAAAAGTATCAGAAAATGTTCGCCGACGGCGTATCGGCAAATGACCTGTATGTACTCGGAGTGAGCAATAAAAGTGTAGCATATGGCGGGCAGGACTGGACAAAAAGCCCAATAATTGTCGAAGATGCATAAAAACGCAGGGATATATTTATATAATTTAGTAAGAAGCGTTTATTGAAATTTATTATAGGATAGTGCATAATCAAATTATCGTCACAGCAAATACATCTGTCCGTAAAGTACGGACAGATTGACGAAAAAAGTTTGGAGGAAAACAAATGAAAAAGATCATTGCACTGGCGCTTACTCTTATCATGATCTTCAGCCTCTGCGCGATCAGCGCATCCGCTGAAAATGTTGTAAAAATCGGCGTTTTTGAGCCTATGTCCGGCGATAACGGCGCAGGCGGCAAGCAGGAAGTTCTCGGTATGCAGTATGCAAATGCTGTCTGCCCTGAGGTCGAGATCGGCGGCGAGACCTATAAGGTAGAGCTTGTCTATGCCGATAACGCATCCGCAAACGATAAGGCTCCCACCGCAGCTCAGACCCTTATTTCCGAAGGCGTTTCCATCGTTCTTGGTTCCTACGGCTCCGGCGTGTCCATCGCTGCCGGTGACACCTTCCTCAACGCAGGCGTTCCCGCACTCGGCGTTACCTGCACCAATCCTCAGGTAACCGCAGGCTGCGATGTCTACTTCCGTATCTGCTTCCTCGATCCGTTCCAGGGCACCGTTCTTGCAAACTATGCAAAGAATGACCTCGGTGCGACCAAGGCATACTGCCTTGCAAAGCAGGGCGACGACTACTCCGGCGGTCTTTGCAACTACTTCATCAAGGCATTCGGCGAAGCTAACTGCGTATATGAGCAGTTCCCCGAAGGCACCGGCGACTACTCCACCTACATCACCAACGCACAGAACCAGGGCTGCGATGTCTTCTTTGCTCCTGTCTCCACCGAGGCAGCCGCTCAGATCATAGCCAAGGCCAACACTCAGGCACTTGGCATGCCCATCCTCGCCGGCGACACCTGGGACTCCAACGTTATCCTTGAAGCCGCAAAGGGTACCGATGTCAAGATCTGTGTTACCACCTTCTATCAGGAAGGCGCAAATGCCGAGTTTGACGCAGCCATCAAGGAGTGGATCGCTTCCGACGCTACCGCTCTTGCAAACAACGGCGGCAACAACGAGCTGGCAGCCGTTACCGTCATGGGCTACGATGCATACTTCGTTGCACTTGAGGCTCTCAAGGCCGCAGGCTCCACTGATCCCGAAGCAGTTCTTGAGGCTCTGCCCGCACTCGAGTGCGAAGGCATTACCGGCGCTATCGCGTTCGACGAGATCGGCGATGCTCTGCGTGACAGCGCATTCGTTAAGGAATGCAACAACGAGACCGGTCTTTGGGACTTCGTCACCGTTGCAAAGGCAGCATAATCAGCGTCACATTGTTGATTTACTGAAAATTAACGGTGCTGGCGGGGGAATATTACCCCCGCCAGTTGCCGCGCTATATCAGGCTGCCCCGAAAGGGGGTTGCGATATAGCCCTTTTTCGTGACAGCCTATTTATAGTTTCATTTTTCTTTTTGGAGGAAACTTTATGAACACAATGCAGACCGTTCTGCCTTATGTAATATCCGGAATTTCTGTCGGCGGTCAGTACGCGCTGATAGCGATCGGATATACAATGGTTTACGGCATATTGCGTCTTATCAACTTTGCCCACGGCGATGTTTTTATGGTTGCGGGTCTTCTGATGGTATATCTTGCCGCGGCTTTGCCGATATATCTTGCTATTCCCATTGTAATAGCTCTTACGGTGCTTCTCGCGTTCATCATTGAGCGCGTGGCGTATAAGCCCCTTCGTACTGCGCCCCGTATGTCGGTCATGATCTCCGCTATCGGTGTCAGCTATCTGCTGCAGAATCTCGCTCTGTACATAACCGGCGGTCTGAACAAAAATTATCCTTCTATCCCGTGGATCTCCGATCAGATAACCGTTTTCGGCATGGCAACAACAAGAGTTACGGTCATTACTCCTTTTCTGACTATCATTCTGGTCGTTATTCTTGTATATCTTATCAACCACACCAAGATCGGTATGGCTATGCGTGCCGTTTCCCGTGACTTTGAGACAAGTCAGCTCATGGGTATCAAGATAGACGCCGTCATTTCTGTTACCTTTATCATCGGCTCTTTTCTCGCGGCTATCGGTTCGCTGCTTTACTTCTCCAACTACCCCGGCGTTGTGCCTACCTCCGGCGGTATGCCCGGTCTGAAAGCTTTTGTCGCGGCTGTCTTCGGCGGAATAGGCTCTATCCCCGGTGCTGTGATCGGTGCGTTCATCATCGGTATCTGCGAGAGTATTATCAAGGGTCTTGACACCATACTTATTACCGGCGGTGCCATCACCGAACAGATAGGTCTTGCCACTTTCTCGGATGCCTTTACCTTTGTTCTGCTTATCATCATTCTTGTATTCAAACCTACCGGACTCTTCGGCGAGAAGAGCACCGATAAGGTTTAAAGGAGGGGAGTATTATGCTGGATAAAACTGCGGAAAAACGTAAAAACATAATCTCCTTTGTCTGTGTCCTTGCATTTTTGATACTTGTCCTTATTTTGGATCAGGTTATCAAACCCACGAGCAAGATGTTTATGCTGCTTACCGTTTTGCAGAAAGGTTCAGTCTATGCTCTCGCTGCCGTCTCCATGAACCTTCTCAACGGCTTTACCGGTCTTTTCTCCCTCGGTCATGCGGGATTTATGCTGATAGGTGCATATACCTACGCTATCTTTACCATCCCCGACAAGGCAAGGGATGTTGTATATCAGTATTATGATGCATCAGTCCGTTTCTCCATTCCCGAAAAACTCGGCAATTCCATGGGACCTTTCGGTACTGTTCTCGGCGTTGTCATTGCCGTTCTTCTCGCCGGTCTTGCAGCAGCGATATTTGCGTATCTTATCGGTCTGCCTGTTCTTCGCCTTAAATCCGACTATCTTGCGATAGCGACTCTCGGATTTGCGGAGATAATCCGAGCCGTTTTCCAGTGGAGCAAGCTCGGTCCCGTTACAAACGGCTCCAACCTTCTCAAGAGCTTTGAGAGAACGAGTACATTCAAGGGCGTGCTTTTCGGTATGAAGCTGAAATTTGCGACCTTTGTACCGGTTCTTATTGCGACGGTTTCGATCACCCTGATAGTTCTGCTTGTCAACTCCACCTACGGCAGAGCGTTCAAAGCAATTCGCGACGACGAGATCGCAGCCGAGGCTATGGGCATAAATCTTGCAAAGCACAAGATGATCTCCTTTGTGACAAGCTCTTTCTTTGCAGGTGTTGCCGGTGCAAGCATGGCAATGGTTCTCTCCATCGCACAGGCGAGCAACTTCAAATCCGCAATGACCTATGAAATATTGCTGATGGTCGTTCTGGGCGGTATCGGCTCCATATCCGGCAGCGTTATAGGCTCGATGCTGTTCGTTGCCGCGTCCGAGTGGTGGCTGCGCGGTCTTGACTCCGGCACTTTCCTCGGAATAAACGCTCCGGGCGTTTTCAGAAACGGCTTCCGTCTTGTCGTCTTCTCCGTTATCATCATGGTCGTCGTTCTGTTCTTCCGTAAGGGCATCATGGGCGACAGGGAGCTTACAGATGTAATTGCCGGATGGAAGGCGAAATCCAAAAATAAGAAGGGAGTGACAGATCATGAGTGAAAGCGTACTGAGAGTTGAAAATGTGACAATGCAGTTCGGCGGCGTCGTGGCTGTCAACAACCTTAATCTTGATGTCCACAAGAATAATATCGTATCTCTGATCGGTCCGAACGGTGCCGGTAAAACGACCGCCTTCAACTGCATCACCGGCGTTTACCAGCCTACGAACGGTATCGTTGAGTTTAACGGCAAGACCATTATCAGCGCCCATCCCGATAAGAAGATGAAGAAGATCTATCAGGGTGAAAACGGTGAGATGTATGTAAATAAGCCTGTTATCGATCCGACTCCCGACCAGATCACCAAAATGGGTATCGCGAGAACCTTCCAGAATATCAGACTCTGGAAAAGCATGAGCGTTTTTGACAATGTTCTTATTGCCAAGCACATGAACGCAAAAAAGGGCTTCTTCTCCGCCGCATTGCATACAAACAAAGCGGACGAGGAACGCATGAGAGAGGAGACCTTTGAGCTTTTGAAGGAGCAGGGGCTTGATAAATACTCAAATGACTTAGCCACAAGTCTTCCCTACGGTATCCAGCGCAGACTTGAGATAGCCCGCGCATTAGCTGCCGACCCGAAGCTTCTTCTGCTTGACGAGCCTGCCGCCGGTATGAACCCGCAGGAGACTATCGAGCTTTCTCAGTTCATAAAAGAGATCAGAGACAATCATAACCTCACCGTCCTGCTTGTTGAGCACCACATGGATCTTGTTATGAATATCTCCGACTATATCTATGTTATCGACTTCGGCAAGCTCATTTCCAAGGGCGTACCCGCCGAGGTACAGAACGATCCCAAGGTCGTTGAGGCATATCTGGGGGTGAGTGAAGATGAATAAGGACGTCATTCTCAGCGTTAAAGACCTGCAGGTCAATTACGGCGGCATTGAGGCCGTTAAAGGAATTTCGTTTGATGTGCATCAGGGAGATATCGTCACCCTGATCGGCGCAAACGGCGCAGGAAAATCCACGACTCTTAAAGCCATTGTAGGTTTGGTCAAGACCAAGGCCGGTTCTATTGAGTTTATGGGTGAAAACCTTATCGGCCAGAATTCAACGGCTATCGTCTCTAAGGGTATTACTCTTGTTCCCGAGGGACGAAGAGTTTTTGCCGATCTGAGCGTACTGGAAAACATAAAGATCGGCGCATACCTCAGAAACGACGATCTCACCGATGACATAAACTGGGTCTATGACCTGTTCCCGCGTCTTAAAGAGCGTTCGTGGCAGCTCGCCGGTACTCTTTCGGGCGGCGAACAGCAGATGCTCGCCGTTGCAAGAGCACTTATGAGCCGCCCCAAGGTCATTATGATGGACGAACCCTCCCTCGGTCTTGCCCCTATCATCGTCAAGGGCATCTTTGACATTATCAAGGAGATAAACAGGCAGGGGACTACCGTTCTTCTGATCGAGCAGAACGCGAATATGGCTCTCAAGACCGCCGACTACGGCTATGTTCTTGAGACCGGCAAGATCACACTCTCCGGCAAGGGCAGCGAGCTTCTTGTCAACGAGGACGTCAAAAAGGCATATTTAGGCAAATGAGACATCAAAAATCGACCGTGCAGAATTATCTGCGCGGTCGTTTTTTTAAATCACGAATGTGGCTGAAAGCTGATATTCAGCGTAGAGTTTAAGCCGGAGGCAAGACGCTTTAATGTGGCGACTGAGGGGTTTGCCGTACCGCGTTCTATTTTGGAAATATCCGCCTGATCGATGCCCGTTCTTGCGGCAAGCTCACTTTGAGAAATCCCCAAAGCGGCACGTGCGGAGGAAAGAGCATCGGCAATATCTGTGTTTACAGGCGTACTGAGCTTATTGACCGTAATACCTTCCTCATAGACGGTTTCGGCTTCCAGATCAAGATCGTCATTCCAGATTATTCCGTAACCGCCGGAGCTTAACTTACCGGAAGTGAACAGTGAACGGTCGGTAAGTGCTTTAAGAGGAGGATAGATACCGAACATGACTGCCATATCAAATTGCTTTACATATCCGTCACGAAACGTAAGCTCCAAAACCGTTCCTTCACGGTATTCAATTTTTACTGCTTTATGAAACATATCAGTCGATCGGCGGGAGCTTTATATATTTTTCAGTCTCCCACATATTCTCCAATTCCTTTTGATATTTCAGAATAAACTCCTTAACCAGTATCTTCGCTTTAGGAGGGAAATATCCTTCCATGAGTTCTCCGGTAGCGATTAAGAACGGAGCGTCAAAGTCCTGAGTGATAGCGTGAATATGCGGCGGATTATGCTCTTTATATTTCAGATACATTACGATAGTTATTCCGTAAAAATGGCATATAGTCGGCATGAAGTTCATCCCCCTTTTTCACTTTCATTATATGGAATATATCCCATGATGTCAAGACTGAATAAGGAACCGGCATAGTCGATTGCTCGACTATGCCGGTTGCTAACTTGCTCTGATTTGTTCTGGAGGTTATTTTACGATCTGACCGAGATATTTCAGCATTTCCTTTGCGATCGGGGTGACACTCTTTTTGGTAATGATCGCCCATTCGCACATGAACGGCTCCTCAAAGAATGCCATGCTCAGATCGCTGTGCGCTATTCGTTCTCTTTCAGTCTCAACGGTGATGGCAATTCCCTTTTTCAGATGGGCAAGATAATGAGCCATACTTATTTCTGTGGTTTCAAAGTAAATTTCAGGTTCAAAGCCGGCTTCCTCACAAAGCTGCACGAACTTTGAATACACCTTGAAATCACTGTTTTCAATTATGATTATCTCGTCTTTCAGGTCCTTGACGGAAATAGTCTCTCTGCCGTACAGCCGATGTCCCTCATAGATCATTGCACAGTGGCGATTGGTGTTTATAGGATAGACATTGAATGTTTTTGTGTCCACGGGCAGCTTTGTAAGTCCCATATCTGCCTCGCCGGATGCAACATCCATATCCACAAACCTGTCCGTTTTCTCCTTTATGGAGATCTCTACATTGGGATAAATGCCGTTAAAAGACAGAAGATACTCCGGTGTAAGCGTGGACAGTATGCCCATTGCGGAGGATATTTTAATTTTACCGTTCAATGAGTCAATTTCGCCGTCAAAAATGTGCTCAAGATGATACAGCGACTTATAGACCTCTTTTGAATACTTTAGAAATATTTCGCCGTTTTTTGTCAGCTCAACGCCCTTGGACGAGCGCATAAGAAGTACAACGCCAAGCTCCGCTTCAAGTCCCTTTATGCTCTTGCTCAAGCCCTGCGGAGTCATAAACAGCCGCTGTGCCGCCTGCGACATACTTCCGGCTTCCGCAACTGCGATAAAATTATAAATATCCTGCGTATTCATAGCATCACCCGACTAATTCTAACAAATCAAATCTGAGCTGCATAGAGAAAAGTGCTTAAGCTATTATTCCCACCCGAAAATATTTTCCGCATACGGAAGTCTGTCCGCTTCCTCCTGCTCCATTTCAAGGTATTTGAGAGCGGTATCAACAGCACATCTCATGCAGTGTACACACTCCGCCTGCCTGTTTTCGTTCCAGTAGCCACCATTTCTGTCGATGATGTCCTGACACTGAGTTGTGCCCATCTCCTTTTTGAAATCACCCACGACATTGTTGAACCGGCGCATCATGTAATAGCGATAATCGTCCTTGGGGTCTTTGACTTCATTTTTCTTTCCCGGGTCTTTGAGCATCTTTACATGGTTGCCGATGGGGTCGGGTCTGCCGTAGACCGCTCCGAGAGCCATAACCGCACCCGCAACAGCACCGCAGGTGTGGCCGGTTCCGGCAACACCGCCGTTGACACCGGATGCCAGTGCCGTTGCCTCCATCGGAAGACCGATTATGTCAGCGCGGATAAACGCGTTGAATACGCTTTCCGAGCAGTTTAATCCTGCCTGAATGTTTTCTTCAAGATACTGCTTTACAAGAGCTTTCTTTTCATCTGTAATAATCATTTTCACTACCCCCTGAATTACTTAAAGCCGAGAATGTTGTAGCCGAACTCAAGCTGTCTGTTTTCCTCGTCTGACATTTCGAGGTATTTCAGAACAGTTTCAACAGACGTGACAATGATGTCGGGGCATTTCATGACTCGCTTTTCGTTGAAATAGTCGCCGCTGCCGTGAATGACGTCATTGCATCTGGTCGTGCCGACCTTTTCTTCCATCTCGTGGACATAGCAGTTGAAGCGTCTGAGCATATTGAAACGGTAGTCCTTTTCAAACTCAGCCTGTTTAGCACTGTCAGGTGCCTGAGGCTTTTCAAAGGGATTTTTTCTGCCGTAAACCCAGCCGAGAGCCATTAGAGCTCCGTAGATCGCACCGCAGGTGTTTCCCGATGCGGCGACGCCGCCGGAAAGACCGGTCGCAATTCGTGTGTAATCCTCGGGAAGATCAATGATCCCGCTTCTGATGAGTGCATTGAACACGGATTCGGAGCAGCTCATGCCGTGCTCCATCTGGTTTTCCCGCGCCATTTTTACCGCGTTCTCTTTCTGTTCCGGTGTAATAATCATATTTTACCGCCTTTCTGTATGTTATTTATGCTTATTTGACATCATTTTATCAAAAAAGCGGAATAGTTGGTATCAACAATAAGTTTACGGATTTCAACCGTTTTTTACATCCGGCAGATATGGATCGGTGCATAAAAAACACCGGCCCTTGTAGCCGGTGCAATACATGAAAGTGCAGTGAAAGCTGGTGAATATATATGTTGAGAAGATTATTCGCACACGGCCCAGACGCGCACGGGCAGACCCGTTGCGCCCTTAAAGTTCGGGTATGCCGCGAACAGCAGAGCACCGGCGGGCGGGAGATGGTCGAGATTGCACAGCACCTCTATCTGTAACTTGCCCTTTGCCAGTACATAACGCTCACACGCGAGGTCACCGGCAGTGGCGGCTTCCTTTGACGCGTCGGTATCGAGTGCCTCATGGCCGTTGGCGGCGGCATTGCGTACTTCATAGATGTACTTTAAGGCGTCCAGCGACCAGCTCGGGAAGTTTTCGGAGCCGTCCTCCTTTATGCCGGAAAGCGCGTTCATATCGGGCCAGTTTTTGCTCCAGCCGGTGTAGAGTGCGACAAACGCACCGTCGGGAATATCGCCGTACTTTGCTTCGTATTCCTTTATATCCTCAACACTGACAGCGTAGCACTGATCCTTTTTCACCTTTTCACTCACGTCGATAACGCACAGCGGGAATACACAGTCCTTTACACCGTATTCCTCAGAGAGTGCGGCGTCCTTTACGAAATGCCCTGGGAAGTCGATATGCGTTCCGAACTGCCCGGGGAACTTGAAGGTCTGAATGAGACATTCAAGCATCGGGTTGCCCCAGTCGAATACGGTCTTGCACAGTTCAACAGAGCCGTCTGGAATGCCTACCCAGTAGGGTGAGGTATTGTCAAGCGGGTGGGAGAGATCGATCCAGCGCAGTTTTTTGAGCTGTTCCAGCTCGTTCCAGAGTGCATACATAGTATTTTGTTTCCTTTCTGAGATTTTACAGTATTATAAACTACACGCATTAAAAAGACAAGTGTTTTTCCTTATAAGACACGAGAATGGGTTATTGTTCTGTATTTTAGTCAAGGGCACCTCTAAAAATTCTCCTGTGCTCATCTTGCTTGACCTTTTTCCGTCAT
>JAUNND010000119.1 GCA_030531595.1 Eubacteriales bacterium
GAAAGCGCTCTGAAGCTCAAGCTCTCCCACGCCCTCGAAGCGGGCGAATACGAAGCGACTGTCCTTGTGCAGCCCTACCGTGTGGATAACAAATCCACCACCAACAACGCGGAAATCGATACCGTGCTTGTTGTAAAGTAATCAAGATCATATTAATTCAAAGGAGTAAT
This sequence comes from Eubacteriales bacterium, assembly GCA_030531595.1. Classification (GTDB taxonomy): domain Bacteria; phylum Bacillota; class Clostridia; order Oscillospirales; family Oscillospiraceae; genus Limivicinus. The sequence continues at coordinate 171 of JAUNND010000119.1, forward strand.
TTGCTAATGAAAAAAATCGTAACCTGCATCCTCATTCTCACCATGATCCTCTCTCTTACTGCGTCCTGCTTTGCCGAAAATCCCCCTTCTCAGAATATGGACGTCGAATATGAAGTCGCTTCCAGCTATGTTGTCTATGTTCCGGACGGCGGCAACGACCTTGTAGTTGACCCTACCACCAAGTCCGGTGAAATGGACATCGGCATCAAAGCCGGAAGCACCATCCCCGGTGACAAGGCTATTCAGATGTCCGTCAACGCCGGTACGCACTATGACGATATCAACAAAACCTATCGTCTTCTCAACGGCAGCGGCGGTCAGCTTCTTTCCTATGCTCTGTCCTATAAAGGCGAACCCAAGAACCCCAACTCCGCTGCCGGTAAGGTAATTCTGGAAACTGTCAACGCAGAAAGTGCCTTTTCCGGTTTTCAGGGCAAGGTCGGCGTCACGGTCGGCACGGCGGTTGCTGCCGGTACTTATACCGACGTTCTCACCTTCAGCTTTTCCATCGTAGATAAGCCTGTTTAAGTAATTGCATTTTCATCCGACACTCTCGGGAACGGGAGTGTCAAACTTTTTTACAGGAGGTAATTGTGAGAAAAAGACTGTTTCTCTTTTTGACTGTGCTTATTCTCTGTATGACAATTTCCGTTCCGACGTTTGCCGAAACGACCACGGAGAATTACACAATCACCATCCCGCCCAGCCTGACGATGGCATCGACTGCACGGAATATCGTGGTGAAGGTCGGCGGCTCCATCCCCATGAGCTCTATTGTGCAGGTGTCCCTGTACTCTTCATCCAATTTCTATCTCAGAAATAAGCTTGACCCGTCCGGTACTGTGAAATACGGTGTTTATATAAACGGCAGCATCGTAAACTCCGGCGATACCGTTCTGAAAGCCAATGCCAGGGAAGTTGCCGAAAACAAAGCCATTTTGCTGACCTTTCAGGTTGTCGGTACACCGCACACATCCGGCACATATTCCGACTCCGTTACATTTCGCATTTCCACAGTGTCCAATCCGCTGGTCAGCATCGCGGTGACAACGCCGCCGAATAAGACGGTGTATAACCACGGCGATACCTTCGACAAGACCGGCATGATCGTAACGGCAAGCTATAAGGACGGAAGCAGTAAAACCGTAACGGATTACTCCGTGCCGGACGGAAGCAGCTTGCAGAAAGGCAAAACTACCGTAACCGTCAGCTATTCGGAAGCCGGAATTATAAAAACGGCAACTACGCCTGTTACTGTCAATAATCCTCTTTCCTCTATAAGGAAGTTACAAGGGAGGTGATGCAGCTTGAAAAGTCCCGCCAAAAACATAAGTCTGACCTCTCTCGATGATCTGTTCGCCACCGATGAGAGCCGCGCCGAGGCAGCGAGAGAAAAGGTGCTGGATATACCGCTGGATAAGCTCCATGAGTTTCCGAATCATCCTTTCAAGGTGCGTGATGACGAATCTATGAAAAGCACAGTGGAGAGTGTTGAAAAGTACGGCGTACTTGTTCCCGCCATTGTCAGGGAACGGGGGGACGGCGAATATGAGATCATTGCCGGACACCGCCGACACCATGCCTCCGTGCTGGCCGGTCGGGAAACCCTGCCCTGTCTTGTGCGCGATCTTGACGATGACGAAGCCACAATCTTCATGGTTGACAC
>JAUNND010000082.1 GCA_030531595.1 Eubacteriales bacterium
CCCCGACCTGCTGATTACAAATCAGCTGCTCTACCAACTGAGCTACACCAGCATCTCACCGGCTTGATTATAATAGCAGACCGCACCCGATTTGTCAACACCTTTTTTTCCTTTTTCGAAAGTTTTTGCGGGCGGTACGGTCGCCATTATCATCAGTCTCCTCGGGGGCAAACGGCGCCTCATTCGATCTCTCGCAGAACGTCCCGCAGACGCTTTACAAAGTCCGGCGCCTCGTCATAGACGCCGTGCCCGTATTCGGGATAGACAAACCATTTACAGTTGAGCGCTCCGGCAAGCTCCTCGGCTGATGCAGGTCCCATGACCGTATCATTCTCCGCGCCGATGACATATACGGGGCATGAAAGCCTTTTAAGCTCAGAGCGCAGGTCATAGCCGTTGATGCTGTCGATGGCTATGATGAACTGTCTGAGAGTCTCTTCTGAATACTTCGGCATAGCCGAGATAAGTGCTTTTCCGACTTTATCAAGCATCCTTTTTGTAAACAGGCTCTCCGCAAAGACGGTGTTCAGAGCAAGGCTGTCCCCTGCCTCCGCCGCTGACCTCCATATTCCGAGGCACTTGCCGAGGCTCTCGTTTATATATGCGCAGGAAACGCACATTATAAGCTCCGAGACAAGCTCGGGATGGTTTATCGCCATATCCAGAGCGATCATGCCTCCCTGAGAAACGCCGTACAGACAGGCTTTCTCTATGCCTAAGTGCTTCATCACCGCCGCGGTATCCTCCGCCATAGCGTGGTTGGTATAGCCTGTGGGCATATCATCACGTCTGTCGAAAAGATAGACGGTATGGGTTTTTGCAATAGCGGAATACTGCCGCTCCACCGCCCTTGCGTTGGGCGTTATTTTCACCGTCGACAGACCGGGGAGAATTACAAATACCTTTTCCCCTTCTCCGAAGCGGGCAAAAGACATCCGTATTCCGTTTAAGCTCACATTCTCGATTATCGCCATAGCTGTCTCCTGTCTGAAAGGTTTTCCGCCGGAAGTGAAGGCAGCTCCTGCTGCCATTCGGACGCTTTCGGCTCCCTCAGTGAGGGAGCCGAAAATGTGCGTCAGGTCGAGCTTTTTCTTTTTACTTTGGGTACAAGAAGGTGCTGACCGACTGTAAGGTTGATGCTTGTCAGGTTGTTGAGGTTGATAAGATATTCGGGAGTGGTCTGAAACAGCCATGCGATCCTTTCGAGTGTATCGCCCGGAACGCAGTAATAGTCCTCATGGTTTTTATAGCCGCCGCCCGAAACCTCATTTAATTCCTTTTCATTAAGTTCGTTCATTGCCCGTTTCTCCTGTCGCAAAAAGTGAAATAGTCGATACCGCTTATTATTCCTGCGGTCTGTTATCTTCGACCAGAAGCTCCTGATTGACCTTGATGCAGTCGGGATTGGAAATACTGTTGAGCTCCTGTATCCTTTTCACCGAGGTCCTGTACTTCACGGCAATGGCGCTGAGAGTGTCTCCGGTTCTTACGGTATAGCTGACATACGGAGCATGACGCTTGCCGCCGGTTACCTGTTCGAGTTCTTCTTCATTAAGAATATTTTTTTCTGTCATTTTTATGTCCTCCTGAAAATTTTTAAATTCAATATTAAATACGCATGATGCCCGAATTTGTTTCACTCAGCCGAGAAATATTTTTTCTTTTTCAAGCTTCATGAGATACTCAAAGGGTTTCTGCTCGCCGGTACAGTTTTCGCTCAGATATTCCAGCATACCGTTTACTCTTTCGACAGCACCGTCCAGTTCCGAGCGCTCCACATAGTTTTCAAGCCGACCGCCGTAATACCTTCCGTCCCGTATCCCCAGAAACTTCCCTTCCAGCTCCGCGTCAAAATGCCCTAAAGCGCCGATGACGCCGTTCATATCAGCAAGCACTTCATCGCGCACGGCGTCCTTATTGTCGGGAAAGAGATTTCGGCTGACAAAGTGCGCCAGCTCGTGGTACTTACGGATGTCATAGGAGAGCTCCGTCCACTTTTCCGCGTCAAAGCCGGCTTCCTCAGGCGACAGGGCGCTGTAATTGCCGCGGCTGAGAACGATGACCGTATCCCGATAGTTTTTCCGGTCGGAGGTGAAGCGGGCAAACTCCTCGTCCCAGTTCTCCCCGCCGGAGGCGAGATACTCCTGCTCGTGCGTATGTATCTTCTCCCAGTTGATAAGCCCAGAGATCGTGGACGCGCCCATGGTCTTCGGAAGCTCCACAGCCTCACAGCGGTGGGCAAGGGCGCGGATGCAGTGCTCAAAATCCTCTCTTTCCCGAAGAGAAACGACGTCGACCTCGCCTGCGGGCGTGGCGATCCGCTCCAGCCGGTCATACTCGGAAAAGGAAAACTCCGGCTCCTTTTCCGACGGCTCGCCGCGCAGGACCGTTTTTTTGTAAAGCTCGGTGTGTCTTGTTTCATCGGAGATCGGCAGCGTGAGCTGCGGATAACGGCGGGCAAGTGTTTTTATAATATGTTCCCGTTTCATGTCTTATTATTTTATCTTCTCATTTACTTCTTTTACGCCGCCCGCGACCATTTCCAGCTCGTCATCGCTGAGCATATTTTCTGTGCACTTATCCATTACGTTTTCGGTTATTCTCTCCAGGCTGTCGTTCCAGCCGGGCATCTTCATGCTGTCTGCACACAGGTGCAGCAGCCGCTCTGTTTTTTTCATATAATTCCTCCTCTCTGCGGCTCTCGATCCTAAGTACGCGCAGTCATCCGATTTGTTACATCAAAAAAAATCTTCAGCGGAAAATCCCTGCTCTTCAAGGATCGCCGCCAGCCTGTCAAGGGCGCGGCTCTGGATGACACGGACGTTCCCGTTGGAAACGCCGAGATACTTTGCCGTTTCCTCGGGCGAAAGACCCTTCAGACAGCGCAGAACGATCACGCTTCTCGAACGCTCGTCCAGCTTCGTCAGCGCCTTTGCCAAAGCCTGACGGCAGGTCATGACGTTGACGGCATTTTCCATATCGTCCTTTCCCGCAGCGATATCCGTTTCCATCGCGTCGAGGCTCACATCGTCCTTGCGTGCGCGGTAATAGCTGACGAGCTTTCTTTTGGCGATTATGTACAGCCACGCCTGCTCGTTGCACCGCTCCGGGTCAAACTCGGCTGCGTGCTTATGGCAGCTCAGAAAGACCTCCTGCAATATGTCCTCGGCATCCTCGCGTGTGTGAGTATGGCCTGTCAGATATTTTAATAATGCGGAGGAATAGCTTTGCATCAGATGTTCTATCCACTTGTCATCCACGGCGCATCCTCCTGTATTATGTTTACCTATTTTATATATTATACAACAGCATTATCTCCGACGCAACACTTTTTTCTTTATTCTTGACGAAACCAGCCGCAGAAGTTATACTGTCAGCAAAAGCTTTTCGGAGTATAGTGTGAAAGTTTCTTTCACGCTGTATTAATTAAACTCCCATGCGCCAAATGTGCACCACGATAAATGAAAGCTGACTGCGCATGCAATGTCATTTAGTTAAAGATTTTTCACTGTAGGGCGGGGGCTTGCTCCCGCCGAAAAGTCAGGGTTTCCGCAGTGTTACGGCGGGAGCAAGCCCCCGCCCTACGGTCACAGTTTTCTTAACTTAATGACATTGACTGCGCATGGGAGTTTTTCGCATCCGTTCCGGTTGCCCCGTCAGGGGCGAGGAACGGGCGATTATTATAATTTTACTGCGGAAGCGGAGCTTTCACAGTAAAATAATAATCATCTTGTCATTCCTTTGCTTCGCGTGATAAGATGCAGCAATTTCATTACTATTTGTGCCGACGCGAAGCGGCGGAATGGATGATTCACATGAAAATATCAGTCAGAAAGCTCAGAGAGAACGCACGTCTGCCTCATCACGGCAGTGAGCGCTCCGCAGGCTACGACCTGTACGCCTGCATCGACGCGCCCGTCACTATTGCCCCACATACTACCGCCATGATCGGCACCGGACTTTCCATCGCCGTGCCGGAGGGATATTTCGGCGCGGTCGCTGCAAGAAGCGGGCTCGCCTCAAAGCAGGGGCTGCGTCCGGCAAACTGTCTCGGGATATGCGACAGCGACTATCGGGGCGAATACACGGTCGCCATGCACAACGACAGCGACGTTGAGCGCACGGTAAACCCCGATGACCGCATCGCGCAGCTTCTGATCCTCCCCTATCTGTCCGCCGAGTTTGAGGAATGTGCCGAGCTTGACGAGACCGACAGAGGCGCCGGAGGCTTCGGCTCAACCGGAAAATAAGATTTTTTATAAAGCGATGCCGCAGGTAAAGCTCCCGCGGCATCGTTTTGTTATACTCATCTCTGATTAAAAATAGACATTTTTAATCAGAGCTTTTGAAGCATTCAAGAGCCTCGCTATGCTCGGTTAATGCTTCAAAAGGCGTCTCATACGAAAACTACGCCGCTGAGTGTGCGCCCGCAGGCGCCATGGAAGCGAGCAACCGAGCGCAGCGAGGCTCTTGGCGAGTCCCAGCGGCTATTAAAACAAGACACATAATGTCTTGTTTTAATCAGTTTTCAGTATTATACCATTTTTTCGGTCATTTTCACACCGCCGAGGATGTGGAAATGCAGGTGCTTGACGGTCTGTCCGGCGTCGTCGCCGCAGTTGCAGATGACGCGGTAGCCTGCGTCTAAACCTTCGGCTTTAGCTATCTTTGCGATAGCCTCATAAGCCTTTGCGACATAGACGGAATTGGACTCGTCAATGTCGGCGGTGCAGGCGATGTGCACCTTGGGAACGACAAGCACATGGACCGGCGCCTGAGGGTTGATGTCGCGGAAAGCGTAGACATATTCGTCCTCGTATACCTTCGTGCTGGGAATATCGCCGTTGATGATCATACAGAAAATGCAGTCAGCCATGATTATTCTCCTTTTCAAATTATGTCATTGCGAACCGGTGTCGCAACACCGGTGTGGCAATCCGTTTTTTTATGGCAATACCGCATAATGCGGCAAGAGCAGATGGCGAGAGAAAATGGGTTCTGATGAAGGCATTTTTTTGCAGGAATACTTTGTGTATTTCAAGAAAAAATGACAAAATCAGGGCACATTTTATCCGTCAGCTGCCGCAGACGTATTGTGCGGTGTTGCCTTTACATTTTTGAGCTTACGAACGCTTCGACAGCCGCCAGAGCCTCTTTAAGCTTGCTGACGTCGTTGCCGCCGCCCATTGCGGAATCGGGCTTGCCGCCGCCCTTGCCGCCGGCGATGGCGGTGATATTGCGGATAATGTCACCGGCCTTTATGCCCTTTGCAACGGCATCCTTGCCGCAGACGCACTGGAAGGTGATCTTCTCGCCGTTCACGCCTGCCACGACCGCAACAACAGAGCTGTCCTTGTCGCGCAGTACGTCGCCGAGCTGACGAAGGGCGTTTGCATCCATACCGTCCTTGGAGCAGGTGACAACGCGAACTCCGCCGATATCCTTTGCCTTATTAAGAAGCTCGTCCGCGCCGCCTGCGGACTCCTTTGCCTTGAACTGCTCGATAATGCGCTTTGCCTCGCGCAGCTCGTTTGATTGCTGCTCGACCTTTGCAAGTACATCGGCGGCATTGGCTTTGAACATGGCCGCTATCGCGGAGAGATCGCCTATTTTCCTGTTCAGCTCCTCCACGGTCTTTTCGCCGGTTATAGCCTCGATACGGCGAACGCCGGAGGCAACGGAGCCCTCGGAGACGATGTGGAACGCGCCGACCTTGGCGGTATTGTCAAGGTGCGTTCCGCCGCACAGCTCCACACTGTACCCGCCCATGTTGACAACGCGCACGACATCGCCGTACTTTTCGCCGAACAGAGCCTGTGCGCCCGTCTTTCGTGCCTCGTCAATGGGCATTTCCTTTGTCTCGATGGGGTAGCCTGTGAGGGCTGCCTCGTTTACAAGACGCTCGACCTCTTTAAGCTCCTCGGGCGTGACGGCGGAGAAGTGCGTAAAGTCAAAGCGCAGAAGGTCGGTATCGACAAGAGAGCCTGCCTGATGGACATGGTCGCCTAAAACGGTGCGCAGAGCCTTATGCAGAAGGTGTGTCGCGCTGTGGGCGCGGCGGATGGCGTTGCGGCGAGAAACATCTATGGAAACGGTGACGGTGTCGCCGAGCTTGATATCCCCGCCGGTGAGTCTGCCGTAGTGCATATATTTGCCGCCCTTGTTCTTCTGAACATTGGTGACGGTGAATACGGCATTGCCGCACTTTACCGTGCCGTGGTCGGCCACCTGTCCGCCCATTTCGGCGTACATGGCGGTCTTATCCAGAACGATGATAGCCTCGTTGCCGTCGTTTATCTCGCCGCACAGCTCCCCGTCAAATACGAGTGAGAGAACGGAGGCGTCAGTCTCATCCTTATCGTAGCCGACAAATTCGGTTTCGGGAATTTCCTTGCCGAAGTCAATGCCTGCCCAGCCGAGATCGCCGAGAGCCTTTCTCGCCTCACGTGCTCTGACGCGCTGCTCCTCCATGAGTGCCTTGAAGCCCGCCTCGTCAACGCTCATGCCCTCATCCTCGCACATTTCGATGGTGAGGTCGATGGGGAAGCCGTAGGTATCGTAGAGCTTGAAAGCGTCCGCGCCGGAGAAAACGGTCTCGCCGTTTGCCTTGTGCGCGTCAAGAAGCTCTGCGAAGATCTTCATACCGGCGTCTATTGTCTTGGCGAAGTTTTCCTCCTCGGTCTTTACCACCTTGGTGATGTAGTCCTGCTTCTCGCGCAGCTCGGGGTACTGGCACTCGTTTTCATGGATAACGGTGTCGATTACATTATAAAGGAAAGGCTCGTTCACGCCCAAGAGCTTGCCGTGGCGGGCGGCTCTTCTCAGAAGGCGGCGGAGAACATAGCCGCGTCCCTCGTTGGAGGGGAGAACGCCGTCACAGATCATGAAGGTGGCGGAGCGGATATGGTCGGTGATAACGCGAAGCGACACGTCCATCTTGTGGGACTTGCCGTAGTATGCGCCGGTTATCTCGCTGACCTTGTGCGTGATGTTCATGACGGTGTCCACATCGAACAGGGAGTCCACGCCCTGACACACGACCGCAAGACGTTCCAGTCCCATGCCGGTGTCGATATTCTTCTGGACAAGCTCGGTGTAGTTGTTGTGGCCGTCGTTGTCGAACTGGGAGAAGACGTTGTTCCAGACCTCCATGTAGCGGTCGCAGTCGCAGCCGACTGTGCAGTCCGGCTTTCCGCAGCCGTACTGTTCGCCTCGGTCGTAGTAAATTTCAGAGCAGGGACCGCAGGGACCCGCACCGTGCTCCCAGAAGTTGTCCTCCTTGCCGAAGCGGAAAATGCGCTCGGCGGGAATGCCGACCTCTTTATTCCAGATCTCAAACGCCTCGTCGTCGTCCACGTAGATGGAGGGATAGAGGCGGTCGGGGTCGATGCCGACCCACTTGGGAGAGGTCAGAAATTCCCAGCTCCACGCGATGGCTTCATGTTTAAAATAGTCGCCGAAGGAGAAGTTGCCGAGCATTTCAAAGTAGGTGCCGTGGCGGGCGGTCTTGCCGATGTTCTCGATGTCGCCGGTGCGGATGCACTTCTGGCAGGTGCAGACACGGTGGCGCGGCGGCTCCTGCTCGCCCTTGAAGTAGGGCTTCATGGGAGCCATGCCGGAGTTGATAAGAAGAAGGGATGCGTCATTTTGCGGAATGAGAGAAAAGCTGGGAAGACGGAGGTGATCCTTGCTCTCAAAAAAGCTCAGAAACATCTCACGAAGCTGATTAAGACCGTATTTTTCCATTATATCCTCCAAAAAAATTATAAACTTATATTTGCAAACCCCGAAACTTTAATCAGAACCGTAGGGCGGGGGCTTGCTCCCGCCGGAACGCTGCGGAATGTCCAACGTCACGGCGGGAGCAAGCCCCCGCCCTACGGATATGGCATTGAATATTAACGCAGAATTTCAGATTTAGCAGCTTACTAAAGCAAAAAAATAAACCCCGCCCCTTAACAGGGGCGAAGGTCAATTCACGGTACCACCCTGATTATCGCAAATGCGACATCTCGGTCAGTCCTTAACGCGGACAAAACGTATCGGTCCTCCCGATCCGGCTCGGAAACGGCTGTCGACCCGGCACACGAAGCCTCGCACCGACCGGCTTCTCTCTGAGGTGGCTTATTGCCGACTCTTTTCGTCATCGCCATTTAACGTTTGATAGTTTAACACAGAACGGGGATTTGTCAAGCATTTTTGCCGACAATTACCTGATTTTTATCAGTCGATCGGTAACTTTTATTCCGATAGACTCTATTCTCGGATATATTTTTTCGCTGATTCTTTTTGAAAGCCGCCCGAGGGTTTTTTCATAGATAAGTGAAAGAGCTAAAGACCCCATAAATGTCAAAACAGCCAGAATAATTATGAGTCCCACAATATGTTCATAACCGATATTCTCATATACATATGTCCATACTATAGGTCTGTAGTAACGTCTTATTAGAATATTTTCATGAATAATGTATATTAAAAAAGACTGTTTGCTAATGCGATTTATTATTCTGCTCTTAATTTTAATTTTACTGAAAAGATTAAATGACGAAATGGCAAACAGCACATATATAATATTGGTTTTATGTATCGCTTTATCAAAATATTTTAATATAGTTGAAAATCTTATACCTACTATTACATACAGCTTGGAAAAGATGAGCAGACCCAAAGCGAATATCAGCAGCACTATATTTTTTGTTTTACTTTCTGCGATGAAAATGAGATACTTTTTTATATACGCTATCAGGAAATATACGAAAAACCAGTTTTTAAACATCGAGCTGCTTCCGGAGGAAAAGTCTATAAAGAAAAGGAACGCGATAGCAATTAAATGCCTTTTCTTGGATAAAGAGGATATAATTAAGTTTAAAAACGGGAAAACAGCAAGAAAACAGACATAGCTTGTAATATACCAGTTATTAGCAAAAGTTGTCGGAAAAAGGCACTTGAGTATTATCTCGCCATCTATGGCAACTGTTCCGACGAAAAGGATAATACATAGGAAGATGACACTCACTAACCATACATCTGATATTAATGAAAACATCTTTTTCCAATAACTTTTCTTTATATCAACAAGGAAAAAAGCAGAGCAAACAAAGAATATATTATTCCCTAATTCTCCAAACCTTTGAAATACTGCCAGAATATAAGCTGTATATGGTCTTGTTTTAGCATACTCTTCTATATTAATCAAATAGCCTAACGAATTGTTGCCGGTAGCTGTTAATGTCTGATTAAAATGAAAAATAATTATGAGAAAAATTGCAAATATTTTTAATAGTTCTATATTTGAGTTTCGGATATTAACCGTCTGTCTGTCTGTCTGTCTG
>JAUNND010000010.1 GCA_030531595.1 Eubacteriales bacterium
TACGCTCTTTCATTCTCGGGTCACGGGTCAGGAAGCCTGCGGCCTTGAGAGCGGGGCGGTAGGACTCGTCAACAACGAGCAGTGCGCGGGAGATACCGTGACGGATAGCGCCGGCCTGACCGGAAACGCCGCCGCCGAGAACGGTAGCTTCAATGTCGACCTTGCCGAGAGTCGCGGTTGCGACCAGAGGCTGACGGACGATGAGCTTCAGAGTTTCGAGACCGAAGTAATCGTCGATATCACGGCCGTTGATGGTGATAACACCGGTGCCGTTGGGGATGAGGTGAACGCGTGCGACGGAGGATTTTCTGCGTCCGGTGCCGTACATATAGGGCTTCTTGCACTTATAGGTTGCCATATTTCTTTACCTCCTCTTAACGATCCCAGACTTCGGGCTTCTGAGCTGCATGGGTGTGCTCTGCACCGGCGAAGATCTTCAGGCGCTTGAGCTGCCAGTCAGCAATGGTGTTCTTCTGGAGCATACCGCGAACTGCGAGACGCATGGCCAGCTCGGGCTTTTTCTCCATCAGGGTCTTGTACTGGGTCTCTTTCAGACCGCCGGGGAAACCGGAGTGAGTGCGGTAGTACTTCTGCTCCAGCTTTTTGCCGGTCAGAACTGCCTGCTTGGCATTGACGATGATAACATAGTCACCGCAGTCGACATTGGGGGTGTAGTCGGTCTTGAGCTTGCCGCGGAGAAGATCGGCTGCCAGAGCAGCGGTCTTGCCCATGGGCTTGCCGGCTGCATCAAGGACGTACCACTTGCGGGTAACGGATTCCTTGGTTACCAGGGTAGTAGACATATTTTGTGCCTCCATATAGAATGAAATGTTTTGACTTTTTGTGGGTGCGCTGTTACAATTCATGAGAGAAACAAGCCCCTCAGACGCGCTTTATCTTTATACCACAGCATTTTTATTCTGTCAACACGAAATTTAATTTAGAAATTGTAATCTCTCAAAATCTCTTGAAATCTCTCAAATTCTCCTGAACTCTCAAAACCGATTTTTCAAAAGCAGAGGATCGTCTTATGGATAAAATTCTAAACGAATTTACAGGTACCGTGCGGCGTGCCGTGGATGACTATAATATGATAGAAGAAGGCGACAAAATCGCCGTCGGCGTGTCCGGCGGAAAGGACTCCATGCTGCTTTTGGTTGCCATGAACCATCTGAAAAGCTTCTATCCCAAGCACTTTGAGCTGGAAGCCATAACGGTCGAGCTGGGCTTTGAGGGCATGGATTTTACGCCCGTGAAGGAGATGTGCACACGTCTTGACATCCCCTACACCTGCCTTAAAACCGACATCAAAGAGATAGTTTTCGACGTGCGCAAGGAGGACAATCCCTGCTCTCTCTGCGCCAAAATGCGGCGCGGGGCGATAAACGACGCGATAAATCAGCGCGGCATCAAAAAGCTCGCCTTGGGGCATCACTTTGATGACGCGGTGGAGACCTACATGATGTCTCTCCTCTTTGAGGGCAGAATAAGCTGCTTTCGTCCGGTGACGTATCTCGACCGCAGCGGCGTAACGCAGATAAGACCTCTTATCTACGCCGGTGAACAGAAGATCGCCAACGTCGCCGCCGCGCTTGAGCTGCCCATCGTCGAAAATCCCTGTCCGCAGGACAAGGGCAGCAAGCGCTACGAGATCAAAAAGCTTTTAGGCGATATGTGCAGAGACTATCCAGATATGAAAAGCAAGATCTTCGGCGCGATGCAGCGTATGCCGCTCCCGGGCTGGGAGCCGAATATAAGCTGGCACGACAGCAAAAACCGGACGGACGGCTGATCATGAAAAAATATCTTGATGCCTTATGTATGGCGCAGAGTATGTTCTGCACCCTTCCCGCGCCGCGCCGCTGGAACGAGGACGCAAGGAAGCATATGCTTCTCTTCCTGCCGCTCATCGGGCTTGAAGCAGGACTTGTATGGTATATTGCGGCAATTCTGCTGCGGCGTTTCACTGTACCCGCACCGCTGACGGCGGTCATATTGACGGCTCTGCCGCTTCTGTTCACCGGCTTTATCCACATGGACGGGTTTATGGACGTGTGCGACGCCGTCGGATCGTGGCGTGAGACCGAAAAGAGACGGGCAATACTGAAAGACTCTCACGTCGGCTCCTGTGCGGTGATCGGCTGTGCTGCGGTGATGCTTGCGCTGTTTGCCTCATTTCTCTCCTTTGACGCGGATACAAAGCTTTCCCTGCTTATTATAATCCCGGTCGTGAGCCGCTGCTGTTCCTCTTTCGCTCTGCTCACTCTCAAACCGATGGAGACAAGCGGATATTTCGGCAGACCTCAGCCGTCTGCGTGGGTGAAATGGCTGCCGGCGGCTGTTGTTGCCGCTGCCGTCATCGCCTCGCCTCTGCTTTTTGGCAGACAGGGCTTCTGTATCGCGGCGGAAAGTATCTGTTATGTGCTCTCTGCACGAAAGCCGTATAAGCTTCTGGACGGCATGAACGGCGACATTTCCGGCTTCTGCCTCACGCTGTCCGAGCTTCTCGGCGTCGCGGTGCTGGCGATACTGTGAGGTGTCATCGTGGACAGACTGTATCTGATACGTCACGGACTGACACAATATAATATAGAAAAAAGATACTGCGGGGCAAGCGATGTGCCGCTGACGGAGGAGGAAAAGGAGCGCCTGAAAAGCTTTTGCCGTTCTCTGCCGTCCGATGCAAAGCTGATCACAAGCGGTATGCGCCGGTGCAATGAAACCGCCGAGGCTCTGTTCGGAAACGTTCGGTATCGGACGGATGCCCGCTTTCGGGAGATCGATTTCGGAATTTTCGAGGGGCATACATACGAAGAGCTGCTGTCCGTAAACGAATATCGGGACTGGTGCGGCACGGACGGACGGAGCGCCCCGCCAAACGGCGAAAGCGCCGCTGAATTTGAAAAAAGAGTTGACGGGGGGATTCATGAGCTGCTCTGCTCGGACGGAAGCTTCGTGCTTGTCACCCACGGCGGAGTGATCGCCCATATCATGCATCGGCTTTTCCCCGATGAACGCAAGAGCCGATACCAATGGCAGCCTGAGCACGGCGAGGGATATCTTGTATGCGGAAGCTCATATTCCGCGCTGAACCTGTGAAAAAGCAGAGGGATGATCATGGAGAAATTTATTTTTGAACAGCCGCTTTCCGATTTGCCCGAAAAAAAGGCGTATTTCAAACGTCTGTGCGGCGTTGACATGGACGATGTGCCCGAAAAATATGAGGACAGCGTTTCCGAAGCCGGCAGGCTGCTGTGGGAAAGCTGTCTGATAAAAGGTATTTACGGAAGATTTGCGATAGAAAGTATCTCGGACGAGTGCGTTGTTCTTGAAAACGGAATACGCTTTTCGGGCGAAATGCCGCCGAAGGTGCTTGCCGACAGCAGGGAACTGTTTGCCTTTGTGATCACGCTGTACGGCTTTGATAAGCTCGACTGCGGTGACGATATGCTGGTGGAATACTTTGCCGACTGTCTGGGAAGCGCCTGCATCGAGGCGGCGCAGTCGGCGTTTGCCGCACGGCTGAGTACGCTCATTAAACGGGAGGGACTTCACAGAACTCACCTGTGGTGCCCCGGGCAGCACGGCTTAGAGCTGACCAATCAGACCGCCGTTTTTGAGCTGCTCGACCCGTCGGGTATCGGCTGTACGCTCACGGACAGCCTGCTGATGCTGCCGGTCAAGTCCTCCTCCGGCATTTTCGGCGTTCTGCCGTCGGGAAAGGAGAACACCCTTCGCCCGTGCGACTTCTGCCGGTTTAAGCCTACCTGCCTCGGCTCGGACAAGGGCTGCGCGGTAATATAATGATATAACAACAGCGACAGACTCCTTTTGGGTCTGCCGCTGTATTTTTCAGCAAAGCTTTGTGAGGATTGTTGTAAGAGTTTCCGCCGAGGAGAACAGAGCTTCCTTTTCATCCGGCGAGAGAAGGGACTCAACACGGTCTTTGAATTTCTCGCGCATTTCATGCCGCAGCCGCTCCACAAGCTCTCTGCCCTCGTCCGTCAGCTCCAGATAGACATGCTTGCGGTTGTCCGGATGCTCGATGCGGCTTACGAGACTTCTGTCCGCCAATGGCGATACTGCGCGGGTCGCCTGCTCCTTGGACGAGGAAATATATTCGGAAATCTTTGTCATATTCAGTGAACCGCTGTGATACAGTGCGGCCAGAACAAGAAACTGCGTCTTTGTCAGATCGTAAATCTTCTTCTGCGAATGAAAATCCACCGCCTTGTATATCAGCGCCGTCAGTTCGAGAAGCGGTATCTCGCCCTCTTCAAAGTACTCCCTGCTCATTTTCTCCTCCTGCCGAATTGATCTTCGCTTACTATACTTCCAAAGAGAGACAAAGTCAAGTGTATCATGACGTATATCAATGATTGACAAATATCAATCATTGATATATAATAAGCGCACATCAGGAAAGGAGACTGTCATGATACACGACGAAATCAATACACTTGACCTTGTCATTATCGCCGTCTATCTAATCGCCATGGTTTATATCGGCGTAAGATGTGTGCGGAAAGTAAAAAATTCCGGCGACTTTTACGTGGCCGGACACAGCTTCGGACCTCTTGTTCTTATGGCTACGGTCTGCGCCACCATCATCGGCGGCAGCGGACTTATGGGCAGAGCGGGAGTTGCCTATTCATCCGGCTTCAAAGCAATACTGACAGCCGTTCCCTATCTGCTCGGAATGTTTCTGTTTTCCGGCATTTCGGGACGAATATCGGACATCGGCTTTAAGTATGACATCACATCCATACCGGGACTGTTTGAAAAGCGTTTCGGAAAGACCGCAAAGATCATACTGGGCGTGATGATCGCCTTTACGATGATGGGTACAGTTGCCTCTCAGGTGACCGCCACTGCCACGATCATAAAGATGCTTGGTGCAGAGGTGGGTATTTCCTACGAGGCGGGTGCGGTGATCGCGTGCGTGGTATTTATGATTTATACCGCCACATCGGGACTTTTCGGTGTCGTCTATACGGACGTCATGCAGTTTTTCATGCTTATCGTCTTTGTCTACATCCTCATTCCCGCCGCTTCTCTTGTGAAAATAGGGGGTCTGTCAAATTATCTTGCCAATCTGCCGCCGGAGCTTTCAAAGCCGTATGTTAACGGCGATATCATCGGAGATATTATCACTTATCTTGTCTTTACCCTTGCGGGCGCGGAAATGTGGCAGAGAGCGTTTGCCGCCAAGGACAGAAAGAGCGCCAAGGAGGGTATGTTCCTCGGTACGGCAGTCTACGGCGTGACGATCATTCTTGTGTATTTCATGGGCACCGTCGCCCATCAGATCGTTGGCGGTGACATTTTCGCACAGTTCGGCTCGACCGATGCCGTCGTTCCGGCTCTGGCGATCAAGGTGCTTCCGGCGGGACTTACCGGTCTTGCGCTTGCGGGCATATTGTCCGTCATTATGTCAACCGCAGACAGCTATCTTCTGGTATCTGTTCAGACCTGTGTGCATGACATCTGGAAAACGATAGAGCCGGATATGAGCGAGAGAAAGGAGATACTGCTGTCAAGAGTCTTTTCGATCATCCTGCCCATAGGAGCGCTTATTATCGCTCTGTATATCAAAAACGCCTACAACATTCTGATGTTTGCATGGAGCTTTTACGCCGCCGCTGCGGGACTCCCCGCCTTTGCCGCACTGTTCTGGAAAAAGGCTACAAAGCAGGGCATTATCTCCGCCATGCTCGCGGGATTTGTCGTGTGTGTCGGCTGGAAGCTGTGCGGAACTCCCCTTGGTCTCGGACCTACCGTCCCCGGCGCGATAGCCTGCGCGATAGCTCTTGTGACCGTCAGCCTTGCGACGTATAAAAAATCTCCATCCGTCGTACTGGAAATCTGAAAAGCGGCAGAATTTGATGCGGGAAGACCCATGTCGAAAAAACGTTATGGGTTTTCCTGCTTTTTGATTTTTTCAGCAGCTTTTACGCTGAAAATATGATCTGTTTTTACGAGAGCCGATTTTCCGAAACTTGAGGATAAAATTGTCTTGACAAATGAAGAGTATTCTGCTAATATAATTGTGCTCATGGGGGTATAGCTCAGCTGGGAGAGCGCTTGAATGGCATTCAAGAGGTCAGCGGTTCGATCCCGCTTATCTCCACCAACAAAAAACGCACATTTGTCTACCTGACAAATGTGCGTTTTTTGAATGAAGCGTACCTAACGGCACACGGAAAAGAAACGATGCGCTTCGCTTCATGCGAACGAAGTGAGCGCTTCATGGCGGCAACGCCGCCGCTTCATGTTTGCGAAGCAAACGCTTCATTCCTTTTTGGCAGCAGTCAGAAGTCGAGGGCTTTTTTGCGCAAAATCGGTTGAAAGATTCACGAAATTTTGTTATAATAATCTCGATAAATCAGAATTTGTAGGGACGAAAACAAAATGGCATCAAGTAAAGAATACTTAGATTTTTTATTAGAACAATTGTCAGAACTAAATGACATTACACATAAAGCAATGATGGGAGAATACATCATTTATTATCGTGGCAAAATTATTGGTGGTGTTTACGATAATAGATTTCTTGTAAAACCTGTTAAATCAGCAATAAAGTTAATGCCAAATGCCGAGTATGAATTGCCATACGATGGAGCAAAGGAAATGCTATTGGTCGATGAGCTGGATAATAAAGAATTTTTGGCAGAATTGTTTAATGCCATGTATGAGGAATTACCTGCTCCAAAGGTTAAGAAAAAGAAGTAAACAAATCCCGGTTTGTCGAGATGTACCTTTTAGTCGTTCTTACCTCAAATATGTACCTTTTGGTCGCTCTTATACAAAAGAAAAAGACAGGCACAAGACCAATGTCATTAAGTTAAGAAAATCGTGTCCGTAGGGCGGGGGCTCTGCTCCCGCCGAAACATCTGATACGCTGCTTGTCTGCGGCGGGAGCAAGCCCCCGCCCTACGGTGAAAAATCATTAACTAAATGACATTGGGCACAAGACCTGTCTTTTTCTTTTGGCGATTAGAGTCAATGGGGACGGTTCTCATTGACTCACTCTTGAGTTTGGTTTTCGTTTGAGTCAAAAAGAACCGTCCCTATTGACTCCCTTATCAGAAGAATCGGGCAGATGAAATATTCGGACAAAGTGTGATCCTATCTCTCGGTATGGCTTTTTTACTGTTCATAGCTATGGTCATCGGTGAAAATGCCTATATTGCCGGTCTGCATGTCTCGGATGAAGTTCGCGTTGAGATCGAGGCATTTTGGAAATATGAAAAGTACCGGATTGCGCTGGTTCCGATTATCTATTTGCTGCTGCAAATGCTTTATGCAGATACACTTATCTGCAACATATCAAACGCAGTTTTATTTTTCTTCGGAATAAGCTTATCTGTTCTTTTTTCAAAGCTATACGGTACAACGGGCGTGGGTCTCGGAATGTGCATCGGCACGGCTTTAGCCATTCTTGTCTTATGCATACACTTCTTTGAAATAAAGTGCATTTTTAAATTTAAATGGCATCTTTCGTGGACGGTTCTGCGTTTGACCTTACCGATGCAGATACGGATATAGAGAGCTTTGAACAGTATATCTATAACTGTATGCTTCAATCCTATGATCACCGTCAATATCTTCTGACCGTGGACTACAATCGAAGTGTATTTTCTTATGCTGTTTGACAGGCACTGTGCCGGTATCGTAAAAAGCTTTTTATTATTTCTTTCCGGCAGAATAATCGGACGAACCGAAAACGGTCCGTCCGTTGTTTTTACTCTCTTCTTATCGCTTTACAGCACGATCTGTAAAGCCTTATTACGGTATAACACATCACGACAAGGCTTACCGCCATGATCGCATAGCACCTTATGTACCAGTCGCCGTGGCGCTGTACAAAGTATTCGGACAGTCCCACGCCCGCGAGAGAGGCAAACCACACTATCCAGCAGATAAAATGCAGCGGTCTTCTGCCGTTTATGCGAATCGACCAGACACTGTAATAGATAACAAGTCCGAGAATGGAGAGAGCCGCTATCATCTGCACGATACTGACAAAGCCGTTGAAGTGCATATAGCTCGAGTCGTTGCGAAGCGAGTCCATAATGAGCTCTACCGCGCTGTGGAGCAGCAGAAACATTCTTGCCACATGACCGTCCTCACCGATATCGCCTTTCATGGGCTGGGAACGTGAGCGGCAGCAGAAGCGGTACAGCGCCAGAAATACAGCGAGCATGATAATAAACTGTACAAAGAATGTGGCGAAGCGGTAACTGCCGTCACTTCCCTGTGAGGCAAAGGGCAGACGCTGCAACAGCGGGTTTTCAACGGCTATTTTGGAGCGACAGGAGCCGTTGAACAGGGCGCTCAGGCGAATGAGCGCCACACACAGCGCACCGCCCGGCGCCACCGCATCCAGAAGCCTCGGGGCATTGTCGGTAAAGCCCAGCTTTTCAACGATCACCGCAGCCAGCCACGTACCGAAAACAGCGCCGGGCAGAACATAACCGCCACCGGAGTAATTCAACAGCGCACCGAATATGCTCTTGTACTGCTCCGCATGGCAGTACCAGTGGATAAGGCGGCAGAAGAACAGGGAGAGCACCACGGCGATCGGCAGCAGCAGCCACATCGCACGGCCGTTTCCCGCATAGGAGGTGTATAGCGATATACTGATCGCAAAACAGGCTGCCACGGCAAGGGCGATAATCACGCCGCTGTAATATATGACGGTAGTGCCGGCAGAAATGAAGATGGGATTCATCGACTCACCTCCGATTCGGGAAGGGCGGTAGCAAAATAGATTATATCGGTGACGGTTCTCTCGGCGTTGAAGTCGATATAATTGATCGGCCTGCCGTTGAAAACGATCTCAGAGGTCTGACCGCCGTCAAGGTTATAAGCCTTCACGCAGCCCTTGGAATACATGAGCTCACCGAACTCGTTTACATTGCAGCGGGGATTTTGCCCGTTGCAGTGGTTGACGGTCATGTAAAGATAATGGAGATCATCCACCATACCTAAACCCGCACGGGAATACTCAAGATTCATTTCGCCTATTGGGTAGCTGTCACAGTGCTGAAGCACACCGTTGTCCACAAGGATCGGACCGAATGAGAGGGAGAAGAGGATATCGTTATCGGCAATATACTGCTGCATCTGATATTCGTCGGCAATGCTTCCCGCTTTCATGAACAGCATATCGCCCGCAGAGTTTATGAAGCAGTTATCCAGCTTATCGGGAGAAAACCGGAAGAGCTGACGGTTGTATACCGTCACGCCGATCTGACGGAAGCCATAGAAATCCGCGTTCATCGCCACAACGGCGTTGGCTGAATCGGCAAGAGCTGAAGCGTAATTCTGGACTGAGCTTCCGTAGGCGTCTTCGGAGAGCTTTCGGCGGAGCTGAGAGCCGTCCGCGACTTTTATCTCCGCAACGGTCGCACTGCGATTGTTTATCTTCTCACGCCAGACGATGGCGAGGATAGTTGCGTCGCGGTAGTAGTAGACGTTGTTGTCGGGGTAGAAGTCAAGATTAGGATTCCACACCATCGTCTGCCCTTTCAGCAGATCGGCAGCGTCATCGATGACCGCCTGCACCTCTGCCATGTTGGTGGTGACGCCGAAAGCGGCCTCGTTGGGTCTGGGAGCGGAGACTGCCTCTTCGGGAATTGTGTAAAGCTTACGTATATAAGTCAGCTCTCCGAGCGCCTCGCTTTTCACATTGTTGAGGAAAACGTCCATCGTTTTGACGAGATTTGCGGTTTTGCGCACAGAGGAGGCTGTGACCGCGCCGGCATCCGGGTGGACGTTGACCGTTATCCACAGCAGTACCGCAAGGACGACCGGCACACAGATCAGAGAAACTATCGTCCGAACGGGGCCGGAAGCCGTTCTTCTGCGCTCTTTTTTCTTTTCAAGATATTCGTCGATATACTCTCTGGGCGCTTTTACTTCACGGACCCGGCGGGAAACGGCGGGCTTTTCGGCTTTTTTGCGCGGCGGAGCATTTCTTTCGCGTTCTTCGCTCTTTTCGCGCTCCCGGCGCGGCTCTGCCTTCGGCGGCACGGGAGCTTTTTCCCGCGGACGCGCCGCTTCCGCTGCCGGACGCGGCTCACTCCGCAATCTCGGGCTTTGCGGCTTTGCGCTTTCCGTCCGGGGTTTAGACGGCTCGAACGATGTGATCGACTCGCTGTAATCTGCAAATTCCGCCAGTATGTCGTCTATATTGTAATCATTCATATGTTCGCTCATACTTACCTCCGATATGGGATCACTGCAGCGTTCCGCCTGAGATCGCATTGAGAAGCGCGGGATCGGAAACGATATACCATTGTCCGTTTTCATATTCCAGCTCTACGTTTATCTGTTCGGTCGCATAGTATATCTCCGGCCGGTCGAGCAGCTTTTCCACAGCCTGAGAGTAGGCTCTGTCCGTGACCTCGGGCAGATACCTGTCGTCGGCGTCATATATCTGATTGCGCGGAGTCTCCTCCACGATCTTTTCGATGTTGCTGTTCACAAGCTCCGGTATGTCACGGCTCAATTCACCGATATCGAGGTACTTTACGCGCACGGGTATGAAAGCCGTCAGCTTGCTGACCGTGGCGCTGCCCATGATCGTGTAGTCATAGCTTTCCTTCAAAGCCTCATAGACAGCTTCCCCTATCTCATCCTCGGGGGCGTTCTCAAGACCGAGACCGGCATAATCGGAAAGGCAGTCATAAGCTGTGGTATAGCTGCCCGTTTTGACGGCGTTGAAAAAATCGACCACCGTGTCTTTCGGATCACCAACGGGCTTTGTGTAAACAGTACCCACATTGTAGCCCAGCGCCGCAATTATCAGAGCTATCCCCGCAAGCAGGATCGCAAGGATCGCCCATGGGACATTGGCGTGGCCGGTCTTTCCCTGCCGCACGATAAATGCCATGGCTGTAAAGCAGACCACAAGTACAGCGAGCATTATGATCGCAATCGACAGTCCGTTTTCCTTTACGGGCGCCGTATCTACAAAGGTCTGTGCAAACGCAGACGGCGCAAAGCACAGCGACGCACACACGGTGCCTGCCGCACAGACGGAGAATTTGAAATTCTTCATGTCCTTCTCCTGTTGTTAACATAATCTTATTAGCTTATTATATCATAAAAGCCGATAATTGCAAGAAAAAATCTCCGGCATCGGAATGATACCGGAGATATTGTCATCTGCTTTTGATTGCTTACTTCTCGCCGCGCTCGCGGAGGGCGTCCTTGCGGCTGAGGTCGATGCCCTTGGGACCGACGTTCATGACCTTGACCCAGGTCATATCGCCGATCTTGAGGACGTCTTCGACCTTCTCGGTGCGCTTGAACTCAAGATCCTTGATCTTGATAAGACCGTCCTTGCCGGGGGCAAGCTCGACCCATGCGCCGAAATCGGAGCGGATATTGGACACCTTGCCGTAGTAGAGTGCGCCGACCTCGGGCTCGAACACGATCTGCTCGATGGTGGTGCGGGCTGCGCGGCACGCCTCAATATCGGAGGAGGCGATGAAGATGGTGCCGTCGTCGTTGATGTCGATCTTGCAGCCGGTGTCGGCGGTGATCTTCTGGATGACCTTGCCGCCGGAGCCGATGACCTCGCGGATCTTGTCGGGGTTGATCTGCATCTGAATCATCTTGGGTGCGGACTTTGCCAGCTCCCTGCGAGGCTCTGCGATAGCCTTGAGCATGATGGCGTCGAGTATCTGGAAGCGGGCTTCCTTGGTGATGGCGAAGGCTTCCTTGACTATCTCGTGCTTTAAGCCGTCGTTCTTGAGGTCCATTTGGATGGCAGTAATGCCCTGCTTGGTGCCGGCTACCTTGAAGTCCATCTCGCCGTGGAAGTCCTCAACGCCCTGGATGTCGATGAAGGTGGTGAAGTCGTCGCCGTCCTGGATAAGACCGCAGGAGATACCGGCAACGGGAGCCTTGATGGGGACGCCCGCGTCCATAAGGGCGAGAGTCGTGCCGCAGATGGAGCCCTGAGAGGTGGAGCCGTTGGAGGAGAGGACTTCGGAGACTACGCGGATGGCATAGGGGAAATCTTCAACGGAGGGGATAACGGATTCCAGAGCTTTCTCGACCAGAGCGCCGTGACCGTACTCGCGTCTGCCGGTGGAACGGCTGGCACGGGCTTCGCCGGTGGAGTAGGAGGGCATATTGTAGTGGTGCATGAAGCGCTTCTCTTCCTCTTCCCAGATGGTGTCGAGCTTCTGGGAGTCGGCAAGCGTGGAGAGCGTGGCGATAGACAGAACCTGTGTCTGACCGCGGGTAAAGAGACCCGAGCCGTGGACAACGGGCAGAACGCCGACTTCGGCTGCCAGAGGTCTGATTTCGTTCATGGCACGGCCGTCAACGCGTTTGCCGGCGAGCAGCCACTTCTTGACGACCTTTTTCTGCAGCTTGTAGAGAATCTCGTCCATGTAGTTCATGAGGTCGGGATGCTCTTCGCCGTACTTTTCCTCGACCATGGTGACCCAGTCATTGACACGGGCTTCACGGACGTTCTTGTCGTCGGTATCCATGCAGTATTCCATGGACTCGAACTCGTTCTCAACGAGCTTTTCAAACAGCACATCGTCAAATGCGGCGTGCTCATACTCAAACTTGGGCTTGCCGATCTCATTGACCATCTGATCAATAAGATCGAGAACAGGCTGCAGATGCTCATGCGCCTGAACGATGCCCTCGTACATGACGTCATCGGGGACCTGATCCGCCTCGGACTCGATCATGACGATCTTCTTGTGGGTGGCGGCGATGGTGGTGGTCATGCGGTTGGTCTCACGCTCGGCCTTGGTGGGGTTGAAGAGGAACTTTTCGCCGTCCCAACCGAGGACGATGCCGGCGATAGGGCCATTGAAGGGAACATCGGAGATGGAGACTGCGGCGGAAGCGCCGATCATGGCGGTGATCTCGGGAGAGCAGTCGCGGTCAACAGTCAGAACATCGCAGGAGACGACAACGTCGTTGCGAAGGTCACTGGGGAACAGAGGACGCATGGGGCGGTCGATAAGGCGGCTTGCCAGAACCGCAGGCAGAGAGGGCTTACCCTCACGGCGCATGAACGAGCCGGGGATGCGGCCGACAGCGTAGAGCTTTTCGTTGAAGTCGACGGCGAGAGGGAAGTAATCGATGCCGTCCTTGGGACGTGCGGAAGCGGTGCAGGTGACCAGAACGGTGGTCTCACCGTACTTGACCAGAACTGCGGCATTGCACAGCTCAGCCAGCTTTCCGACCTCCATGGACAGGGGGCGGCCTTCATACATCATTTCATACTTTTTGTAGTTGGGGAACTGTTTGTTTGTGATGATCATACGTTTCTCCTTATATTTTTTCTCTTTCCGATACTCAGTACTTAGAAAAGGAATTTCAAATCCGTAGGGCGGGGGCTTGCTCCCGCCGAAAAGTTAAAGCTTCTGCATATCTGCGACGGGAGACAGCCAGCGCCCTACGGTTCAGTTTTAAGGGTAATCCCTTTTCTAAATACTAAGCTGATCGGAAAGCGTTATATAATGAATACTGAAGACTGAAAAATGAATAATAAAATATGGAGAGACAGTATTCACTTGTCTCTCCATAAAAACCTTCATAATCCTCGGAAAAGCTGAAATTACTTACGGATGTTCAGCTTTGCAATGATTGCACGGTAACGCTCGATATCCTTCTTGGCCATGTAGTCAAGGAGGCGGCGGCGCTTACCGACCATCTTGTACATACCCAGACGGCTGTGGTCGTCATTGGGGTGAGACTTGAGATGCTCGGTCAGCTCACGGATACGCTCGGTGAGAATAGCGACCTGAACTTCGGGAGAACCGGTGTCGCCCTCGTGCAGAGCGTTTTCGGTCATGACCTGAGACTTCATTTCCTTAGTGATCATTGGATAAATCCCCTTTCAAATATTTACTATACCCTGCGTCTGAGCCATGGGCCGAAAGGTCACCGCGTAAGCGGCATGAACCCCATAGCCGAGAGTGCGGGCGCATACTGGTGTATAATATCATTATGCCCGATATATGTCAATAAAAATCTCATGATAACTCATAAAATTTTCGCAAAATTTTTGCAGACACGCGGTCACGGAACTTACAGCGGCACTGTGAGAAAACATTTGCAACTCGCGCAGAAAATGTTATACTGTTAACAGTAAAGGAGGGTCGCCCATGGAAGTACTGAAATCTGTTCTGCCCGTCGTCGTGCTGCTCATAGCGGGCATGATACTCCGTGAAAAAAAGCTTATTTCGGACAGGGGGATAGAGGGTCTTCAAGCTCTCGTCATGAACATCACTCTTCCGGCGGGATTATTCGCGGCGTTTTATAAGACAACTCTTACCCTGCAGGAGCTTATTCTGCCGCTGACGATGTTCGTGCTCGTGACAGCGGGAATATTTCTCGCCCGTCCTTTATGCAAAGTATTCAGAGAAAGGGACGAATATGTGCCGTTTCTCTCCTCGGGCTATGAATTCGGTATGCTCGGCTACGCGCTGATGACAATTTTAGCGGGTGCGGACAACATCACGACACTTGCCGTGATGGATATCGGACAGTGCTTCGCGGTGTTTACGGTGTATGTCGGTCTGCTCAAGGGCATGACGGGCGAAAAGCAGAGTGCCGGACAGGTCATTAAAGGTCTTGTTACAACGCCCGTTCTCGTGGCGATCGTTGCGGGTGCGCTCATCGGTGTGACGGGTCTGGGCGGTCTGACGGAAAAAATCGGCATAAGCCCGCTGATCGACAGTATATGCTCCTTTGCCTCCGCTCCCACCAGTGCCGCTATCCTTGTCGTCATCGGCTACCGCATGAACTTCAAGGGGCTGGATATAAAGCGCGTGGGCAGGGCGTGCCTTATCCGCGTGATATTGCAGGGCGTTTTCGCTGCGGCCGTTCTTGGACTGTTCGCTCTTGTGGGCGGTGTGTGCAGCGAGCGTCTCACCACTTTCACGCTGATACTCGCCATCACTCTTCCTCCACCGTTTGTTCTCCCGCTCTACATAGAAGAAGATGAAAAAAAGGAGTTTTACTCCCTTACGATCTCGGCGTATACAGTCATTTCAATAGCCGCCTTCGCAGTGCTCACGGCGTTATACTGAGCTCCATTGATCCTTTTGTACATATTTCTTCACCGGCAGCCGCTTAGAGCGGCTGCTTTTTGATCTGCGCCCAGCGGCGTGGATATTTCGGCGGAGTGGGCTTGAGCTTGCGGATAATTATGAGACTGTGAGTTATGTCGGTATCCGGGATGGTATAGGAAACGCATTTTTCGACCTTGCCGCCTAAAAGCGCGATGCCTTTTTTCGCCTCGTTCAGCTCTTCCTCAAAGTCGGGTCCCTTCATTGCGATGAACGCGCCGCCCGTCTTCACCATCGGAAGGCACAGCTCGCTTAAAAGATTGAGTCTTGCGACAGCTCTTGAAAAGGCAAAATCAAAGCTCTCTCTGTATTCCTTCGGTGCTTCCTCGGCTCTTGCGTGGATGCACTCCACATCCGAAAAGCCCAGCTTTGCACAGGTATCCTTCAGAAAATTGATACGCTTGTCGAGGCTGTCAAGAAGTGTGAGCTTCATTTCGGGGCAGGCTATTTTCAGCGCCAGTCCCGGGAAGCCCGCGCCGGTGCCTACGTCAACGGCGCGTTTGCCCTTCAAGTCCGCTTCGGTCAGCACGGCGGCGCAGTCGAGAAAATGCAGCCGTGCCACATCCTCCTCGCCCGAAATGGCGGTGAGATTCATGACTTTATTAATTTCTTCCAGATACTCATAATATATGTGATAGCGCGGCAGAGCTTCGGCATCCGGGTTGATGCCCAGCTTCCCAAAGCCGTCGGCAAGTATTGTCTCAAGCATGGCGATCTCCCATTTTTATCTGTAAAATTCATGGCGTCCTATGGTCAGCACATATTCCCGATAGGTGCGGAACCAGTAGTTGCCGTTGCTCTCGGGGTTTGCAAAATACATACAGTCCCCCACGTTGTTGTAGCCCTCCCAGCACAGGCAGGTCGCCAGCCAGCACGTTACATCATCCATATACAGGATGGAGCCGGTGACGGCGGGCGCAAACTGTACGCCGGTGTAGTTATCGAAAAGCACCTTGTAGATGGTGTCGGGGTAATTGTCGCTCTTCACACGGTTCAGTATGACATTACCCACGGCGATCTGCCCCGCGAGCGGTTCGTCCTTGGTTTCGATGTCGATGATGCGCGGCAGCCAGTACTGGTAATCGGCGGGCATATTCAGTTTATAATAATTCTCATAGCCGATGATGGGGCGGCACTGCTTCGTGTCGATATCCGCCCGGGTGAGATCATGCGTGATCTCAACGCCGAAAAGTCTGCTCAAAGCATCGAGCGGCAGATATATGTCGTCTCCGCAGACGATGTATCCGTCCGGCAGGAAAAGGTATCTGTAATTTGCGGTCAGATAGTATTCGTCCTTTCCGGCTGTAATGTCAAGCTGATCCGAGTGCGCCGTGAAGCCGGTATCATCAATCGTTATCTCAAGCTCCATGTCATAGAGCGCGGCAAATTCATTCAGAGACATATAGGTTTCGTCCCCGATCAGAAAAGCGCGGCCCGAGAGCTTTGAACGGAAAAAAACCTTCATTTCCGTTCCTTCCGGTCGTTCCTTTCCGGCTTGCTGCGGCAAAACGGAATAATCCTGCGCAAAAGCAGAGGCGATACATGAAAGGCAGAGTACGAGGGCGGCAAGAGCCGCGGTAAATCTCTTCATTTCCATCTTCCTTATTTTACGGCGTATTGAGGTATCTGATAAATGTTGCGCTCAACGATCTCCAGCACGTAAATATCCGCGTCAAATTCGTCAAGCTGGGCGGGTACAAAGTTTGAATGGTGGACAAAGACCGAGCCTTCAAACAGCCTTGAGAGAATGGGCACGAGAGCAAGCGAATAGGAATCACGGGCGATAAAGATGCGCCGTCTGTCTGCCCCGGGGGTCTCAAAGATAAATTCCGATTCGGCGTCCTCTTTCAGAGCTTCGCTCTCAAGCTCCGAAAAGCCGGAAAGCTCATAATCGGTGTCGGTGTCGACGATGGCGGCGTTCATCACGACGGCAAGGTCGCCCGATGTGAGCTGTATGCGCTCAAGCGTAAGAGCCGTAAGCTCCGGCAGCTCAATATTGAGCGCCCGACAGAGCGCCCTTGCGCCGAGGTATGCGCCGGCACTGTTCCAGTGGCTGTCAAGCTTGCGGTAGAGCTGAATATCCGGATTGGCTTCCTTGAAAGCGAGGAGCTCAGCCTTCGGGTACACGACCGTTACGTTGGTATGCTCAGCCAGATAATCGACAAGCTGGTCTGAGGATGTGTATTCGTTCTCCTGCTCATAGTAGGCAGGCAGCTTCTCCATATAGACCGTTTCCTTGTTCGGCGGGATAAACAGCACGAATTCTTTGCCCTGCTTTTCAAGCGCGTCCTTCGTGCGCTGCATACTCTCCGCGATCTCCGCGAGCTGATCATCCGTAAAGTGCCAGCAGCCGAGGGACTGGTTCACGGGGTTGCCCGCTTCCTCACTGCAGTAGAACAGCCAGCCGTCCTGCCCGATGGCGACGCCGTTTATATCCTGCTGACGGAAAAGGGCGTACTGCAAGGTGTTGTTGAGGCGAATAAGCTGATTGCGGAAGGGCAGACGGTCGTTGTAATAGTCCTCAAAGCCGACGGGAAAATCCTCAAAGGAGTCGGCGGCAAAGGACGGGAAGAGCGCAAGAGTGCGATTTTCTGTATTTTCGGTGTTGATATGACCCTTTACAAGCGGAAAAAGCAGAGAGGGCAGAATGAACAGTGCCAGAAAAAGGCATATCCACGCTGTCGAATTGTTTCGCTTCATCGTCACCCCTCCTTAAAATCTGAAATAGATGAAGGGATTATAGGTGTTCGCCGCCAGCATCGCCATGCACAGCACGAAAACACCCGCACAGTATATCAGCTCGATATAGGTGTTTTTCAGTTTGCCGATATGGGGAAGCTTCTGCACGACACCGCAGCCGAGAACAGCACCCGAAAGCATAAGGAGCATCTTAGGACTTGTGAGCTGATGGAACAGCAGGGCTTTTCCGGTATACGCCCAGGGCATGATCATGCGCGTAAACATCATAAGTGCCTGTGAAACACTCTCCGCACGGAAAAGCACCCAGCCGAACACGAATACAAGGCAGGTGTAAAGGTGGGAAATGAAGCGGTGTTTTTCAAGAAATTTCAGAAATCCGAGACGCTCGATTATCTGAAATAAGCCGTGCCACAGCCCCCAGAGAATAAAGGTATAGCCCGCGCCGTGCCACAGGCCCGTGACAAAAAAGACGGTGAGAAGATTGAGATATGTCCGTCCGCTGCCCTTGCGGTTGCCGCCGAGCGGGATATAGAGATATTCACGAAACCATGTGCCGAGCGAGATATGCCATCTCTGCCAGAACTCGCGGACAGAGCGCGAGAGATAGGGATAGCGGAAGTTCTCCGTAAACTCAAAGCCGAACATTTTTCCCAGACCTATCGCCATATCCGAGTAACCGGAAAAATCGTAATATATCTGGAGAGTGTAGAGTATCGCGCCGAACCATGCAAGACCGCCGGTGATCGCGGCAGCGTCAGAGGAAAATATAGAGTCCGCATATTGCGCGGCAAGGTTGGCAACGATAACTTTTTTGCCGAGACCGTAGATAAAGCGGCGTATGCCGTCGGCGCATTTCTCTCTTGTGCATATACGGTTTGAAAGCTGCTCGTCAATATCCTTATATCGGACGATGGGTCCGGCAATGAGCTGAGGAAAAAAGGAAATATACAGGGCGAGATCGATTATATTCCGCTGTGCCTTGTATTGCCCTCTGTACAGATCGATGATGTAGGATAAGATCTGGAAGGTGTAAAAGGAAATGCCGATGGGCAGAGCAATCTCCCGCACGGAAACCGAAAAACCGAACAGTGAGCCGACAACGCCGGCAAGAAAGTTGAAATACTTGAAATAGCCTAAAAGCAGAAGATTTATGACGATGTCGAGTACTAAAATGCTTTTTTTGTGAGCGGTCTTTTCCATGAGCAGAGCGAGGGAATAGTTTATGCAGACGGAAAAGAGCATCAGGACTATATAGCGCGGCTCGCCCCAGGCGTAGAATATAAGACTTGCGATAAGAAGAAGCGGATTTCTGAATTTTACGGGCAGTATGTAATAAGCGGCGAAAACGGCCGGAAGAAAGATCCAGAGAAAGATCGGTGAAGAAAAAACCATTTCCAAACTCCGATTTGATGATAGATAATTCAATATTATAATACATATCACGGTTTCGTCAATGTTAAATTGATGTGTGCAGGCAAAAGGGACTTGCGAAAAAAGGAAAAAAAGATTAAAATACGCATAATATATTATAGGGGGCGTTTGACCGTGCAGTCAAAATATTCCGTAAAACTGAAAACCATCATTGAGGAACTGCATCTGAACATCATTCATAAGGCCAGAGATTATGAAACTTCCGTGCTGCGTACCTCCGACGTCAACCGCCCTGCCATGCAGCTCACCGGTTTTTATAATTACTTTGACCCGAAGCGTCTGCAGATGATCGGGCGTGTCGAAAGCACATATCTTGACTTCCTCTCACCGGAGCAGCGACGCCGGACGTTGGAGACCTTCATGCAGTACGACATTGCGGGGCTTATCCTCTGCCATGAGGTTCAGCCTTTCCCGGAGTGCATCGAGATGGCGGAGAAGTACGACCGCAATCTCTTTATAACCGACGAGGATACCTCCGCTCTGCAGGCTAATCTTATAAGCACTCTCCAGCATCACCTTGCCCCGCGCACCACCGTGCACGGCGTACTGGTCGAAGTCTACGGTGAAGGCGTTCTGATCACCGGCGACAGCGGTATCGGCAAGAGCGAGGCTGCTCTGGAGCTTGTCAAACGCGGACACCGACTGATCGCCGACGACGCGGTGGAAATAAAGCTGATAGACCGCTGCACCCTTACGGGAAGCGCTCCGGAAATGATACGCTACTATATGGAGCTTCGCGGCATCGGCGTGATCAACGTGCGCCATATCTACGGCGTCGGCGCTGTAAAGCCGGAGGGGAACATTGATGTCGTTATCAAAATGGAGCGTTGGGAAGAGGGAAAGCCCTATGACCGGCTGGGGCTTGAGAGCAAGACCACAGACATACTGGGCGTGGAAGTACCCTGTGTCACGATCCCAGTGACCGCCGGACGTAACCTTGCGGTCATTATGGAGCTTGCCGCGATGAACAACCGTCAGAAAAAGATGGGCTTCAATGCCGCCGAGACGCTTGCCGCGACCCACGATGCTGCCATAGACGCGGGAACATTTTGAGTGTATAATGTGAAGTGTGGAGTTAATGGAGCCGCTGACGCGGCGATTTAAGTTTCACTCAAAAGCATTGTAAGCTTATAAAAGTCTTTAATTAACAGACCATTTCAGCTTAATTTAACAAATAGAAATACTTGAGGGAAATATGATCCGTCGGCACAGCCGACACTTTAAACTCCACACTCCACACTCCAAACTCCACACTCAGCAGTTACCTATATTCATATTTGGAGGTTTTAATGAATAGTCTTGAACTTGCGATAGCTGAGATAAAATCGGCTCTGCCCGGGATGCCGCTTATGGAAAATGAGCCTATGAGCGAGCACAGCTCCATGAAGGTGGGAGGGAAGGTTCGCGCCTACGCTCTTCCGGGCGATGTAAGCTCTTTAAGCCGCGTGTGCTCTATCCTAAAGGAGCATGAGCACGCCCCGTATATGCTGGGCAACTGCACGAATGTGGTGTTCCCCGACGAGGACTGCACCGAGCTTTTCGTCATGAGCACTCAAAGGCTCGACCAGTTGTTTTTAATAGATGAAAACCGCATTTATGCCGGTGCGGGGCTTTCCCTTTCAAAGCTTGCCTCCTTTGCACAGCAAAATTCTCTGGCAGGTCTTGAATTTGCCTCCGGCATTCCCGGGAGCGTGGGCGGCGGCGTGATGATGAACGCGGGAGCCTACGGCGGAGAGCTGAAGGACTGTATCGAGAGCGTCGTTATATATTACCTGCCCGAACAGAAGCTCTACGAGCTTGACAACAAACAGTGTGCCTTTGCCTACCGCAGCAGCCTTTTTCAGAAAATGGCAGGCTGTGTCATCCTCAGCGCGGTATTCAAGCTTGAAAAGGGCGAGCAGAGCGCGATCGCGGAGAAGATGCGGGAGCTAAATCAGCGCAGACGCGACAAGCAGCCCCTTGACCTGCCCTCGGCGGGCAGTGCGTTCAAGCGTCCCGAGGGTCATTTTGCCGCCGCTCTTATCGAAGAGGCGGGCATGAAGGGCTTTGCCGTGGGCGGGGCGCAGGTCTCCGAAAAGCACGCGGGCTTTATTGTGAATAAGGGCGGCGCGACTGCAAAGGATATCTACGAGCTTATGGATAAGGTTCGTCATACGGTGTATGAAAAATCGGGCATTTCCCTCGCGCCCGAAATAATACTGCTGCCTGCCGGTCTGAAGATCGAGGATAAGGGACCGAAGGTGCACGGAAATGCCGTGTTCGCGACCTCGCCCGATGTGGCGGGAAAAATGGAGAAGTAAATGGACTTTCTGATAATTACAGGGCTGTCCGGGGCGGGAAAATCCCGTGCCGCGGATGTTCTTGAAGATCTTGATTACTACTGCGTCGACAATATGCCCCTTGAGCTGATGCCGCGCTTTGCAGAGCTGTGCATCGCCACAAAGGGGCGATATGAAAAGGTCGCCCTTGTCACCGACGTGCGCGAAAAGGGCGGCTTTGAAAAGCTGCCCGAAACGATCGAGAAGCTCAAAGAGCTGAACTGTACCTGCCATATCCTTTTTATGGAGGCAGATACGGAAACGCTCGTGCGCCGTTACAAGGAGACCCGCCGCCGCCACCCGCTCCAGACAAGAGGCATGAGCATCGAACAGGCTATCGAGAAGGAAAGAGAGCTGACTTTTTGTGTACGTGAAATGGCGGACTATCTTGTCAGCAGCAATTTTCTCACTCTGGGTATGCTTCAAAACCGTCTTTTCACCCTTTTCGCGGGGACGGACAAGAAGCGGGAGATCGATGTGACCGTCCTGTCTTTCGGCTTTAAGCACGGCATACCGATGGATGCCGACCTTGTTATGGACGCAAGATTTCTGCCGAACCCATTCTATGTGGATGAGCTGCGCCATCTCAACGGCCTTGACAGACCTGTATTTGAGTTTGTATTCGGTTATCCCCAGACAAGGGCATTCATGGAAAAGCTTGAGGAAATGGTAGACTTTCTGCTGCCTTATTATATAGAAGAGGGCAAACTTTCTCTGACGATCGCCATCGGCTGCACCGGCGGACATCACAGGAGCGTCGCCATCGCATCCGCGCTGAATGATTATCTTACCGCCAAGGGCATAAGCTCAGTAAACATTAATCGAGACATTGAAAAGTAAAGAACAGTGTGGAGTGTGGAGTGTGGAGTTAATTTGCCGACGAGGGTGATTGTAGTAGCAGGTCCTACAGCGTCGGGAAAGACCGCACTGGGGATAAAGTTGGCAAAGGAATATAACGGGGAGATCGTCTCCGCCGACTCCATGCAGATATACCGCGGCATGGACATCGGCACTGCCAAAGCGACCGCCGCGGAGCTTGCCGAGGTGCCCCACCATATGATAGATGTTGCCGATCCGAGACAGGCATGGTCCGTTTCGCATTATGTCGAGGAAGCCGCAAGGGTCTGTGACGGACTTATTGAAAGGGGCAAAATTCCCGTAATCGTCGGAGGCACGGGGCTTTATATAGACTCCCTGCTTTCGGGGCGCGACTTTGCCGAAACGCAGGAGGACAAGGAGCTTCGCCAAAAGCTGAGTGAGGAATATGATGCGCTCGGCGCGGAGACCATGTGGGAACGGCTCAGCAAGATCGATCCCGAGAGAGCCGCGAAGCTTGCCCCGACGGATAAAAGGCGCATACTCAGAGCGATAGAGATATTTGAGCTGACCGGCGAGACTATTACCGCCCATGACGAGAAAACAAAGCGCATACCGCCGAGGTATGATGCAAAATATATCGTCCTCAGCTTCAAAGACCGCGCCGACCTCTATGAGAGAATAGAAAAGCGTGTTGACCTTATGCTTGAACAGGGGCTGGTCGATGAAGTAAAGAGACTTCTTGAAAGCGGTCTGAGCGCGGAGAGCACCGCAATGCAGGCGATAGGCTATAAGGAGATCGCAGCGGCGCTTGCGGGAGATATGAGCATGGATGAGGCGGTCGACCTTATCAAACAGTCCTCGCGCCGATACGCCAAAAGACAGATCACATGGTTTGCAAGACGTGAGGACGCTCTGCGGATCATCTGGGATAAAACTCCCGATATGGAATATGCCCGACAGGTTTCGCGGGATTTTTTGATGACATCTGCCCTAATATAGTACAAGCGCAGTCAGCGCAAACTATATTGACAGGAGTCAAAGGATATGCAGAAAACACAGAGTCTCCAGGACATTTACCTCAACCAGATGCGCCGTGATAAAACGGTAGTCACAATGTTTCTCATGAACGGCTTCCAGATGCACGGTACCGTCAAGGGCTTCGACGGCTTCACCGTAATTCTCGACAGCGACGGAAAGCAGCAGCTTATATACAAGCACGCAATTTCCACGATCGTACCGCCCAGACCAATCGAGGCGGAGCTTGATACATAAGGTGCGTTTTTCCTTCGAAAAATGCATCGCGGCGGTGCTGTTTGCCGCCGTGTGTGCATATCCGGGTGCAAGGCTGTTCAACGCTATCACGCTTGAGGACAGCCTTGTCCTTATATCCGAAACACTTTGCAAAAGTGTGAGCTTTGAGGGGATAATTCTCAGAAACGAGATACCGCTTGGCATCTCGCCGGAAAATGTGCGCTGCTCCGACGGGGAGAGAATTCCCGCAGGCTATGAGCTGACGGCGGGCGCTGTGAGTCCCGGATCGGCTGTTTATATGGAAAAATGTGACGGTTTTGAATATTTATCCCCGCCGGAGGGAAATATTACAGCGGATATTGTTCAAACTCTTCTCGCATCCGAGCCTCACACTCCCTCAAAAGGGCGTCTTGTGACAGGCAGATTTTGGTATTGCGCCGTTCTTGCCGACGGGGAGCTTCCGGCAGGGAAAAGCCGAATACGCATCAAGGCACATGAGGATGTTCTCACGGGCTTTGTCTCAAAAGGCGAGGACAATGCGTATATCATCCGCTTTGCCATGGACGATGGGAAATATCTCTCGGAGAGAAAAGTTACGGGAGAAGTAATACTGAAAGAATATACCGGCTTTGTCGTGCCGGAGAGTGCCGTTTATGAAAAGGACGGCAAAAACTATGTGTGCGTTATCACCCCCGCCGGTGAACAGGAGCAGGAGGCGAAGGTTTTATACAGATATGACGGAAAAGCTCTGTTGAAAAAAGACGGCGAACTCCAAGAAGGAGTCCGTATAACAGGGCATACCTCAGATTTGTTTCCGGAAGGCAGTTTTATAGTTTTTTCATAGGTCATAGTGTGAAAGTTCCTTTCGCACTATATTAATTAAATTAATAATCATCTTGTCATTCCTTTGCTTCGCGTGATAAGATGCAGCAATTTCATTACTGTTTGTGCCGACGCGAAGCGGCGGAATGGATGATTAATATGCCGCAAACCGTAGGGCGGGGGCTTGCTCCCGCCGAAAAGTTGGTTGTTATCCGAGGTCACGGCGGGAGCAAGCCCCTGCCCTACAGTTTGAATGTTTGTATACACTATTAATTGAAGATGTCTGTAACTTAGGGTACACTTCATTGAGAGTAAGAGGAATGGCAATGGACATAGAGAGAAACTTAGCGACCGTACAGCGGAACATTGAAGCCGCCGCAAAGAAAGCGGGACGGGAAGCGTCCGACATCATTCTTGTCGGCGCGACCAAGATGAACGACGCCGAAGCCATACAGCGTGCCATACGCGCCGGTCTTATGTACTGCGGTGAAAACCGTGTTCAGGAGATGCTGGAAAAGGAGGGACAGGGCGCATACAAGGGTGCGCACCTCCACTTTGTCGGACACCTTCAAACCAACAAGGTGAAAAATGTTGTGGGGCTTGCAGAGCTTATCCACAGCGTCGATTCACCCGAGCTTATGGATTGCATCTCAAAAGCCGCAATAGCAAAGGGCGTCGTTCAGAACATTTTAATAGAAATAAACGCGGCGGGTGAGGAGAGCAAATCCGGTTTTGCGCCAGGTGATTTTGCTTCGGCGATCATTCACGCGGCCTCTCTGGAGGGTATAAAGGTGCGCGGAGTGATGGCTGTGCCCCCGATTTGCGAGTCCGGAGAAGAAAATCGCCCATATTTTAAGCTTGTGCAACAGCTTTTTATTGACAATAGCGAAAAAAAATACGATAATGTATGCATGGATTTTTTGTCTATCGGTATGAGCGGGGATTATATGACCGCGATTGAATGCGGCGCGAATATGATCCGGATCGGTTCTGCCATTTTCGGTCCCAGAAATTATCGGCTTTGACGGGATCGCTGCCGGACTGATAGCTGAGCTTCTTTTTTCCGGCGGGCATATTCGTAAATTTGGAGGCATGACCATGGGTTTCATGGATGAACTGAAAAAGCTGACTCAACCTTACGAGGATGAGGATGATTTTTTTGAAGGAGCGGACGAGAGCTTCAAGCCCACTCCGGTACAGACCGAACCTCCTGCGCAGGTAAGCGCAGAGCATGCAGCATTTGAAAACAGCTTCGCTTCCCCGCAACAGAACACAGCGCCTCAGCAACCTAAAAAGCAGGCGCAGCAGGGCAGATCGCTCTTCGGCTCAAGGCAGCAGGCACAGCCGCCCCAGAGCGTACCTGCCGACGATCAGCCCGAAAGCCTTTTCGGAAGCTTCGGCAAATCCAAAACGCCCAAAGCGCCCGGCAGAGGAGCTTTCAGCGGCGGAAGCAAGGAGTCTCAGGTGATACTGTTCGCACCCAAAACATTTGATGAAGCCGGCGAGATCGTCGGGCATATCAACGCAAGCCATTCCGTTGTCATGACCCTTGAAGGACTGCCGATGGATACGGCACGCAGACTTCTGGATTTCATCTCCGGCATCGCGTTTGCCCTTCAGGGGAAAATAACACCCGTTTCCGCAAAAACATACTTCGTCACTCCCAAGAATGTAGATATAGTCGGCGCTCAGTCCGAGCAGCCCGAGAGTGACGGACAGTATTTTTGATATACACAGATATACAAGAAATTGAAAGGTGGATAAAAATATGATTACTGCGCAGGATATTCGCGAAAAAAGCTTTGAGAAGAACCGCAAGGGCGGCTATGACATGGAGTCGGTCGATATTTTCCTCGAAGATATTGCAGATAGCATTACCGCATATCAGAAGGAAAATTCTGTGCTCAAGAGCAAGATGAAGGTTCTTGTAGATAAGATCGAGGATTACCGCGCCAATGAAGAGGCTCTCAACATGGCTGTTCTCTCTGCTCAGAAGCTAGCCGTGCAGATAGAGGCAGAAGCACGCACCCGTGCGACCTCCATCGTTGAAGAGGCCGAAGCGAAGGCGGCTACCGTGATCGGCGGTATTGCCGGTCAGAGAGAGATCGAAGAAAAGAAGCTGGAAGAAGCCAAGGTCTCTGTCGACAAATTCTTTGACAGTATCCGCAAGATATGCACCGCTCAGCTCAGAAATCTGGACTCCATAAGCGCGGGTATCCCCAAGCCGACCGCTCCTGCCGCTCCTGCTGCTCCCGCTGCAGAGGAGAAGGAGGAGGACGAGCCTGCCGAAGAGGAAGAGATCAAGATCGCTCCTGTCCAGAAAGCTCCTGCCAAGCAGAAGGATTTTGACAGCACTCAGCCTTTCACGCTGTGATTTCCGTTAACTGAATACATCGGGGCGGGCGAAAAAATTCGTGCGCCCCGTTAGTGGTGTAATAATATACCATATTACTTATATAAACAGGGAGAAAACATATGCCACAGGATTTTAACTCCACTCTTAATCTGCCGAAGACAGATTTCCCCATGCGTGCGGGACTTCCCAAGCGTGAGCCCGAAATGCTCAAAAACTGGCTGGATATGGACATCTACAACGAGATGCTTAAAAAGAACGAAGGACACCAGCGCTTCAACCTTCATGACGGCCCTCCCTTCTCCAACGGCAACATCCATATGGGTCACGCCCTGAACAAGTGCATCAAGGACTTTATTACCCGCTCCTACGCCATGCGCGGTTATTATACTCCCTATATTCCCGGCTGGGATAACCACGGTATGCCCATCGAGAGTGCCATCATCAAGGAACAGAAGCTCAACCATAAAGCCATGTCCGTTGCCGACTTCCGCTCCGCCTGCGAAGCTTACGCCGAAAAGTACATCAACATCCAGATGGACGGCTTCAAGCGTCTGGGCGTTATCGGTGACTGGGATCACCCCTACAAGACCATGAGCAAGGGCTTTGAGG
Source organism: Eubacteriales bacterium (assembly GCA_030531595.1). Classification (GTDB taxonomy): domain Bacteria; phylum Bacillota; class Clostridia; order Oscillospirales; family Oscillospiraceae; genus Limivicinus. The sequence continues at coordinate 27,426 of JAUNND010000010.1, forward strand.
CGGATGAAGTCCGCGTATTCGGCAAGATGTATGCAAACGGCCACATCTACAAGGGGCTCAAGCCCGTCTACTGGTGCGCCAAGGACGAGACCGCTCTCGCAGAAGCGGAGATAGAGTATCAGGACGACCCCTGCACCACCGTTTACGTTAAGTTCCCCATGCATGACGATCAGGGCAAGCTTTCCCACCTCGACAAGAGCAAGCTCTATTTCGTTATCTGGACGACCACTATCTGGACCCTCCCCGGCAACCTCGCCATCGCATTGCATCCCGACGAGAGCTATGCCATCGTAAAGCCCGATTACAGCGAGGAAATGTTCATTATGGCGGAGCCGCTGGCCGAGAAGGTCATGGGCATCGGCGGCTACACGAGCTATCAGATCGTGGAGACCCATCCCGGCTCCTTCTTTGAAAATATGCTGGCAGACCATCCCTTCCTGCCCAAGACCTCAAGACTGCTGCTTGCCGATTACGTTACAATGGATTCCGGTACAGGCTGCGTCCATACCGCTCCCGGCTTCGGCGCGGACGACTATCTGACCTGTATGCGCTACGGCATGGAGATGGTCGTTCCCGTGGACGATCAGGGTCGCCATACCGACTATGCCGGCAAGTACGCGGGACTCAAAACCGATGAATCCAACCCCATTATCCTTGCCGATATGAAGGAAGCGGGCTCTCTGTTCGCCTCCGAGGAAATAGTTCACTCCTACCCGCACTGCTGGAGGTGCAAGTCTCCCATCATCTTCCGTGCGACTCCTCAGTGGTTCTGCTCCGTCGAGGGCTTCCGCGATGAAGCTATCAAGGCGTGCGACGATGTTAAATGGATGCCCGCATGGGGTCGTGAGAGACTGGGCGCGATGATCCGTGAGCGTGCCGACTGGTGTATTTCCCGTCAGCGCCGCTGGGGTCTGCCCATCCCCGTGTTCTACTGCGAGGACTGCCATAAACCCGTCTGCACAGAAGAGTCCATCGAGTCTGTCGCCTCCGTTTTCGAGGAATACGGCTCCAACGCATGGTTCGAAAGAGAAGCGAAGGGACTTCTGCCCGACGGCTTCGTCTGCCCCCACTGCGGCGGAAAGCACTTCACCAAGGAGACCGACACTCTGGACGGCTGGTTTGACTCCGGCTCCACTCATTTCGCTTCCATGAAGCGCGATCAGGGCTTCTGGCCCTCCGATATGTATATGGAAGGGGGCGACCAGTATCGCGGCTGGTTCCAGTCCTCTCTGCTCGTCGCTGTCGGTGCGCTGGGTCAGGGCTCGCCTTACCGTGAATGTCTCACCCACGGCTGGACGGTCGACGGCGAGGGCAAGGCCATGCACAAATCCCTCGGCAACGGCGTTGACCCTGCCGATATGATCAAGGAATTCGGCGCGGATATCGTCCGTCTGTGGGCAGGCTCTGCCGACTACCATGTGGACGTGCGCTGCTCCAAGGAGATCTTCAAGCAGCTCTCTCAGAGCTATCTGAAATTCCGCAATACCGCCCGTTACTGCTTAGGCAACCTTGACGGCTTTGACGCCGATAACCTCGTCAGCCCCGAGGACATGGAGGAGCTTGACCGCTGGGCACTCACCAAGCTCAATGAGCTTATTGAGAAGGTGACCGCTGCCTATAATGAGTATGAGTTCCACACCGTTTCCCACGCCATCAACGATTTCTGCGTTGTTGAGCTTTCCAGCTTCTATCTGGATATCATCAAGGACAGACTTTACTGCGAAGCTCCCAACGGCTTAAAGCGCCGTTCCGCACAGACCGCTCTCTATCTGATCCTCGATTCCATGGCAAAGATGTTCGCTCCCATCCTCGCCTTCACCTGCGATGAGATCTGGCTTGCCATGCCGCACAGAGCCTCCGACGATAAGCGCAACATCGTTCTCAATACCATGAACAAGCCCTTTACCGAGTATAGTCTTGATGAAAAGACTATGGCAAAGTGGGACAGGCTCATTGCCGTGCGCGGCGATGTTAACGGTGTTCTGGAAGCCGCCCGCGCCGAAAAGCGTATCGGCAAACCGCTGGAGGCATCCGTCAGACTCCACGCTCTCGATGACGAGGCCAAAGAGACTCTCAAGACCGTTGAAGATATGAACCTTGCCGAGCTGTTCATCGTATCCAACTGCCTCATCACCGAAGACGACGCGGACGAGTCCGCCGTTTCCGGCATGGGCAGCGCAAATCCCGCTCTGAAGGTCTCCGTTTCCGAGGCTGAGGGCGTAAAGTGCCCGCGCTGCTGGATGCACTCCGTTGACGCGGACAGCGAAACAGGTCTGTGCCCGCGCTGCAAGAGCGTTGTTGCTTCACTTTAATTTATGGTATTATATCTGCTGCTCGGCGCCGGAGTCATAGCTCTGGATCAGGCTGTGAAGCTGTATATTCTCAATACCGTCGCCGTAACGGGCAAAAGTGTTGAGTTCATTCCGAAGATCATGAGGCTCGTGTTCGTGCGCAATTACGGCGCGGCATTCAGCTTCCTTTCCGGAAGAAACGCAAAGGTCTTCTTTATCGCAGTTGCATTTGTATTCGTCGCACTGGTGATCGCCGCGCTGAAAACCGGCTTTATAAGCGGCAAGCTTGAAAGGCTGTGCCTTGTGCTGATCGCCGCTGGAGGTATTTCCAACTGCATCGACAGAATCGTTCACGGCTATGTTGTGGATATGTTCTCTACCGAGTTTATGAGCTTCCCCATTTTCAATGTCGCGGATATCTTTATAACCGTTTTTACCTTTGTCTTTGCCGGGAGCATGTTATTTTCCGGCAGAGACGGAGACTGATGACATCACCCCCCATTTCGCGTGTTGCTTTTTCAAAGCAGCAGAGAGGAGAAAAATATGCTGTATGCAATAGTCGGTATGCTCGTTATTATTCTGGATCAGGGCGTTAAGTATTGGGTGACCAACAACATAATGCTCAACACTATAACCGAGCCGCTGATCCCCGGCGTTCTCAGTCTGGTACGTATGCACAATGACGGTGCTGCGTTCAGCTTTCTGTCCGGCGGCGGCGCCAGGATATATTTCATTATTCTGACCGGCGTATTCACCCTGGCCGTAATACTCGCCCTCGCCACAAAGTTCATCAGAGGCGGCTTTGGTCGCTGGTGTCTTGTACTGGTCACGGCGGGCGGTCTTTCCAACTGTCTCGACCGTATCCTGTACGGCTATGTCGTTGATATGTTCAAGATCGACCTGTTTGATTTTGCCGTATTCAACACAGCAGATGTATTTATTACGGTGTTCTCCCTGCTGTTTATCATTTACGTCATCTTCGGCGGCGAGACTGTCCGAAAGGGCGAGGGTGACGAATTTGACGAATATGATGACGAATCTTCCGACTCCCGCTCTCTCAGAGACGATGTGAGGGACACTGTCGATACCGTGAAGTCCAAAAAGCCCTCTATGAAGCTCAGCTATGAAGCCGAGGACAGAGACGCGCCCCGCCGCGGTGCAAAGCGCGGAACAAACGAGCCCCGCAATGAAAAGCGTCCCGTAAGCAAGCGTGAGGCAGACAGCCGGTTTGAGTCTCTCAAACGTCCTACCGCCGAAGACGTTTCCAGACGCATGGGCAAAGCTTCCGAGCCTACCGCCGAGGACATTTATGCAGTCTTTGCCGCGAAGAGAGCCGGAACCGTCAAGGACGCTCCCAAGAGCAATGACGATGATCCCTTTGCCGCATGGGAGAAAGCAAACGGCCGCGCCCGCGCCGACGTTGCCGAAAGCAAGGCCGCAAAAGCCATGGGCGTTTCGCAGGCAAAGGTCAAGCGTGTTGAGGAAAGTGTGCCTGAGTACGTTCCTCAGAAGCGTCAGGCTCCCGTTCCCACGCCGAAAGCAGCGGCAAAAGCAGCGAGCGATGACGAATTTGACCTGGACGCTATTCTGGCAGAGTTCAAGTAATGGAAGAAAGTATTATTTCTGTAACAGCTATGGAGAGCGGAGAGAGACTCGACGCTCTCCTTGCTCATAGTATAGAAGGATTGACCCGTTCCGCTGCCGTGCGTATTATCGAGCAGGGACTGGTCACGCTCAACGGCATTCCATTAAAGAAAAAATATCGCTGTAATGCGGGCGATATTTTTGAAACGCTCATCCCCGATACGGAGGAAGTCCCGCTCACGGCACAGAACATTCCGCTCGATATCGTTTTTGAGGACGCGGATGTGATCGTTGTGAACAAGGCGAGAGGCATGGTCGTCCATCCCGCTCCCGGACATCCGGACGGAACGCTTGTCAATGCACTGATGTACCACTGCGGCGAGTCTCTTTCGGGCATAGGCGGAGAGAAACGGCCGGGAATAGTCCACCGGATCGACAAGGATACCTCGGGACTGCTGATCGTCGCCAAAAATGATCCGGCGCATCAGTTCCTTTCCGCTCAGCTTGCCGACAGGAGCCTTTCGAGAGAATATGAGGCGATAGTTCGCGGAAATCTCCGCGAGGATGAGGGCGTTATCGATAAACCCATCGGCCGGCATCCGACCGACCGCAAGCGCATGGCGGTCACCGAGAAAAACAGCCGTAACGCGGTGACGTACTGGAAAGTTATTGAGCGTTACAGAGGCTATACAAGGGTGAAGTGTGTTCTGGAAACAGGCCGCACACACCAGATAAGAGTTCATATGGCAAGCATCGGCCATCCGCTGCTTGGAGATTTTACATATGGCGCACCGTCACCGGAGAAGGGTCTGGAGGGTCAGTGTCTCCATGCACGTCGGCTGAAATTCATTCACCCGCGCACAAAAGAGCAGATCGTGTTGGAAACGGCACTCCCGCAGTATTTTGAGGATGTGCTTTCCCGCTTGGGCGAAAGCATCGGATAGGAGATCGGGAAATGAAAAAAACTTTGACAGGCATAATTGCCGCGGCGGTGCTGCTGGGCGTGGTCATCGGCGCTGTAAAGCTTGTAACCGGGATCATAGGCGGCGCATTCAATCTGATACTCGGGATCGCCGTAATAATCGCGCTGATCGTGATCGTTATATGGATGTTCGCTTATGCGAACAAAAAGAAGAAGTAGACAAAAATATCTGTTTCAGTGACATCTGAGAATGCTGTCAGCTTTTTTCGGCTGTAAGCTGAGCGAGGTGTATTATAAAGAACCTGGCAGTCATCCGGCAGCCGCAGCATGAACAACATACAGAAAGGCGACAATATGGAATCTATCAGCAGATCGGTAACAAGAAAAGACCATACAGCAAAAATAACCGGACAGGAGAAGTATGTCAGTGATTTTCGTTTTGCCTCCGATGGGGGTGAAATCCTCACAGCCGGACTCGTGCGTACCGATATGGCTCACGCGGAGATCCTGAAAGTGACCGTGCCTACTCTCCCCGAAAACTATTTCTATATAGACGGGCATGACGCGCCCAGAAACGTAGCCTATTATCCTTTGAACGATACCGCCGTCATACTGACCGAAGAAGAAGCGGAAAAAATAAAAAACAGTATGCCGCTGTTTGCCGATAAAACATCGGAATATGCGGGGCAGCCGGTCGGGATGATCGTCGGACCGGACGGGCGCGAGGTAAGGAAGCTTGCGAAGGCGTGCGTGATCGAGTACAGGGAGCTTCCCGCCGTCATCCGCCTTGATGACGCAAGCGAAACACTCGTCAGCTATGAAAGGTCGTTCGGGAACTGCAAAGCCGCGTTTTTGTCCGCCGACTTCATATATGATGAAACCTTTTCGACCGGCAGGCAGTATCAGGCGTATATGGAAACGCAGAGCATCATGGCCGAGCCGGAAAGGGACGGACGAATTCTGGTCCACGGGTCGATGCAGTGTCCGTTTACGGTAAGAGAGAGCGTTGCATACTCCCTCAACTGCGGAGAGGACATGATCCGTATCCGTCAGGACGCCGTGGGAGGAGCCTTCGGCGCGAAGGAGGATTTTCCGTCATTCATTGCTCCGCAGGCTGCCGTGGCGGCAAAAAAGCTCGGGAAAGCCGTGCGGCTGTGTTTTGACAGAAGCGAAGACCTGCAATTTAATTATAAACGCCACCCATCCGTTATATGTGTAAGAGCCGCCGTAAAAAACGGGAAAGTGACTGCCATGGACATTGACGCAAAGCTTGACGCGGGAGCCTTTCTTGTTTCCAGCGGTGACGTTGCCATGCGGTTTTTCACGACCTTTCCCGGCGTATACAGCATTGAAAACCTGCATGTGAAAGTTGCGGTGATGAAAACGAATACGCCTCCGAACGGCGCTTTCCGCGGTTTCGGCGGCCCTCAGTGCGAGTTTGCCATGGATATGGTGATGTCTCATATCGCGGATGAGCTTCATACGGACGAGCTGGAATTCAAGAAAGAGCATATGGCTGCCAAAGGGAAGATCACAAGCACCGGAGGAACGTATAAATATGAACTTCCCCTGCCCGAAATGATCGAGATGGCAGAGAAGTCCACCGCTTACAGCGAAAAAAGACGAAAATACTCCGCAGTCCGCTGGGGAAGGCTGAAAAGCGGTATCGGCATCGCGCTGGCGAACCACGGCTGCCCCCTGAACGGCAGTATCGAGTGGGATATCATTAAACCGAAGGTGCGCATCCGAAAAAATGCCGACAACACCGTAGAGCTGTTTACGGGTCAGACCGAACTCGGTCAGGGTGTGCGCACCGCCTTCTGCAAGATCGCGGCGCAGACGCTCGGCATCCCGTATGAGCGGGTAAGCGCTTTTTATCCCGACTCGGACAGCACGGAAAATACCGGCGTAACAGCAGCGTCCAGAAGTATCGTATGTGTCGGAAAAACGGTAGAGGATGCGGCAAGGGAGCTTAAAAAAATCTGGAAAGACGGTGTGGAACAGGAAGTAACCGCTCAGTACCAGAAGCCGGAAAATGCCCCCGATTATGACATGAAGGAAGCCTTCGGATCGCAGTACAACGACTACTCGTGGAGCGTGGTCGTGGTGGAAGTGCAGGTAGATATCCTTACGGGAAACATAAAGATCACAAACGCGCACGGAATATACAATGTGGGCACGCCGATCGACGAAAACATACTCACCGGTCAGATGGAGGGCGGACTGCTGCAGGGGCTCGGTTACAGTGCCATGGAACGCATGGTGATCGGCGAAAACGGGAAGATGTTCAATACGTCCTTTGCAGACTATCACATCCCGACGGCAACGGACATTCCCTCGCTCTCCGTTGAATTTGAGCGAAGCGAATACCCCGGAGGACCGATGGGCGCCAAGGGCGCGGGAGAGCTCCCGCTTGTTGGAGTGGCTGCGGCCTATGCCCGGGCAGTTGAGCAGGCTCTCGAAGAAGTACGGCCTGTAAAGATCAGCCATGTTCCGTTTGTGGCAGAAGATGTGCTTGAAATTCTCGATGGGAGGCGGTAAAAACGGACAGCATGAACAGATTTGAATTTATCCTCAACGGAGAAAGGGCAGTGTACGAAGGAGAAGCCTCGGACAGACTGCTGGACATACTGCGAAATCATTTCAATCTGACATCGATAAAATGCGGATGCAATGAAGGCGCCTGCGGGGCGTGCTCCGTGATCATCAACGGGAAGCTTATCAAATCCTGCCTTGTCTCTATCGGCGCTGTTATCGGAGACAGTGTTACAACGCTTGAAGGATTTCGTACTACGGAAAAATTCCGCGTTCTGGATAAAGCTTTTGCCGAATGCTCCGCCGTACAGTGCGGCTTCTGCACGTCCGGCATGATCATGGCGGCGGAATGTATCCTTTCCGCTAACCCTCACCCAAATGAAGAGGAGATCCGATACGGACTGTCGGGAAATATGTGCCGCTGCACCGGCTACAACGCCATTGTAAGGGCAATTGAGCAGGCCGCCCGGGAAGGGGAAGGATTATGGTGAAATACTATGTGCCGAAAAGCCTTGAGGACGCATTGACTGCGCTGAGCACCGGAGAATATCTCCCCTACGCCGGCGGAACCGACATCAACTCCGCCGGTATCCGCGACAGAGACCTTCTTTTTATCGGAAAACTGCCGGAGCTGAGAGAGATATGCTACGACGGGCAGTATATCCGTATCGGAGCCGCCGTCACATACGCCGAGGTGGAAAAGAACAGGCTGATCCCCGGAATAATGAAAACAGCCATACGCAAAGTAGCGGGACCCGCGCTTCGGAACGTCGGTACCTTCGGCGGAAATCTGGCAAACGGTTCAGGAAAGGCGGATAGCGCCCTGGTGGATATCGTGCTGGATGCAAAGCTCCTCATACGCTCGTCCGGGCGGGAAAGAATTCTGGACGTTTGCAGCTTCTATCATGGGAGGAAACAGGTCGATTTGCAGCCGGATGAACTGATCTGCGAGATTTTAATTCCAAAGCGGGATTATCAGGAAAATTATTATTACGATAAGATAAGCACCCGCTCATCCATCGCCATATCCAATATCTCCGTTGCCGCCGTATGGAGCATTGAAAACAACATCATAAAAGAGCTGGCGATCGGTATCGGTTCGGCGTTGGAATACCCGATGCGTTGCACTGATATTGAAAAGCTGCTCCTCGGGAAAAGCCTTGAAGAAGTGGAAAAAGAGCGCGATGCGCTTCTGACCGAATACGTTGCCGAGCTTGATATGCCGTTGGACAGAACAGCCGTAAAATATCGGAAGCAGGTGTGCTACCGTCTGCTGAATTATCTGCTTTACGAGGAATTTACCCCCATCCGCTTTGACGGATTATAATAAGCCTGTCTCATACTGCAAACAAAGTACCCCTCATAGAGCAAAAAGCTTTATGAGAGGTACTTTTCTTTTTATTTGTATTCATTCCCCGCATTTTTTCAGCAGATACGGTATCGCCTGTTCAAAGTTCACGCCGTAGGTGTTGTGGTTTTCTTCCTCAATCGTGAGGCGGATGGACTCGCAGGTGAAATCACACGCGAGCTTCAGCGCGTTATCCACGCTCATGCCGCGCACAACGGCTCCCGCGACGGCGGAGGAGAAGAGGTCGCCCGTGCCGTGGAAGTTCTCCGGCTGCTTTTCGGTGAAGTACTCAAAATATTCGCCCGTTTCGGCATCCAGCTTCACCGCGCCGAGCTTTCCTTCCTCAAAGCTCACGCCGGTGAGAACGCAGTTTTTCGCGCCGAGCCCTTTCAGACCGTTCAGCAGCATTTCAATATAGGCACGGTCGTATTTTTCCTTATACTCTGCGCCCAGCATGAAGCAGGCTTCCGTTATGTTGGGCAGGACGATATCCGCACCCCTGCACAGCTCCGACATTTTCAGCGCAAACTCCGGCGTAAAGCCGGTGTAGAGTCTGCCGTTGTCCGCCATGGCAGGGTCGACAATGATCTTTGCGCCCTCGCCGAAATCGGCAAAGAACTTTTTTACGATGTCGATCTGGCGGTAGGAGCCGAGATAACCGGTATAGATCGCGTCAAAAGTAATACTCTGCTCCTTCCAGTGGTCGGCGACCTTTTCCATCTCGTCGGTGAGATCATGGAAGGTAAAGCCCCTGAACATCGTGTGGGTAGAGAGCACCGCCGTGGGCAGCACCGCACACTCAACGCCCAACGCTGAGATCACGGGCAGCGCTGCGGTAAGTGAGCATTTGCCGAGATCGGATATATCCTGAATACTGACTAATCTTTTCATTTTGCAGCCCATTCTTTCTGTTGACATTTTATGCCCTGTATTATATTATCAAACTGATAATATTAGTATGTCCAGAACAGGAAAAAAGGATATGACCAGATGAAATATTCTGTGGATAAAAATGCTTCGGAAAGCGCGTATATGCAGCTTTACCGCCAGATAAGCGCGGATATTGCCTCGGGCGCTGTCCCATCAGGGACAAAGCTTCCGTCCAAACGCACACTTGCCGCCGAGACGGGAGTGAGCGTAATTACGGTTGAGCACGCTTATTCGATGCTGTGCGATGAGGGCTACGTGGAATCAAAGGAGAAAAGCGGCTATTTTGCCACAGGGGAGATCGGAACGAATCCGGTAAAACGTGTGAGCATCGAGTCCATGACGGTGCCGGAGCTGCCGGAGGATTTTCCGTTTTCGATCATGGCAAAGACCATGCGCTCCGTTCTGAGCCGATACGACCGGAAGATACTCTCGCGGACGGAAGGCCCGGGCTGTATGGAGCTTCGCTGCGCTCTGTCGGAATATCTCGACCGCGCTCGGGGCATAAAAGCAAGACCGGAACAGATCGTCATCGGTTCCGGCGCAGAATATTTATATTCACTTATCGTGCCCCTTTTAGGGCGTGAACGTCCGGTCGCTCTGGAAGATCCGTCCTATGAGAAGATACGCAGAGTATACGAGCTGTGCGGGGCGGAAATTATAATGCTGCCTCTCGGAGAAGACGGCATCGAAAGCGAGAGCCTGCACGGGTGCAAAGCCGGTATCCTGCACGTCACGCCTTACCACAGCTACCCCAGCGGCGTTACGGCGACCGCAAAAAAGCGTCGGGAATACGCACTCTGGGCAGAGGAAAACGACGCCTGTATCGTTGAGGACGATTATGACTCGGAATTTTCCCCCGCCGGTGCGGGGACGGTGTTTTCCGTTTCGCCGGAACGGGTGATCTATATCAATACCTTTTCCAAAAGCATAGCGCCCTCCATAAGGACCGGCTATATGGTCCTTCCGGAGGGGCTTGCGGATGCGTTCCGCGAAAAGCTCGGTTTTCTCTCCTGCACCGTGCCGCTTTTCGAGCAGCTCGTACTTGCCGAGTTCATTTCGGGGGGATATATGGAGAGATGTATAAACCGCAGACGCAGGCAGATGAGAAACAGCGGGAAAAGCACTTAGCGGTCAGTGCACCAGCTTTCTCAGACCGGGTATTCTCTTAAACAGCAGACTGATCACGACACAGATCGCCGTGAGTAAAGCGCCTTTGAGGAAATTGAAAATAAGCCCGTCAGCGATGTGGAATACCTCAAATACGGTCGAAGCGAGGATCCAGTGGAAATAATAGACCGACATCGTATTGCTGCCGACGGCTTTGAGCAATCTGCAAAGACCGCGTCTTTTCCCGAGCGCTTCCTCACATCTGAGGGCGAGCATGAATACGCATACGGTGAGCAGCAGACAGGGCAGATTGTCATAGCTGAGAAAAACATTGTCGTAGGTCTCGCCTGAGTATGAGGAATTGAGCCGCCATTCAAAATAGAGCAGCACGAGGGCGACGGCAATACCCGCGCAGCATACGCTGACGGAGAGGGTGCGCAGTCTGTCACGGTATTTGACGAGCAGCCCGCCCGCGATGAAGTAAAACAGCATGGAGCAATAACGTGTGCCCGAGAGCGGCAGAAAGAGCTGCCATCCGCCGAGCTTTGCCGCGTCGAGAAGGGGCACAACGGGAGAAATAAGCGCAATATCTTCAAAAAGAAACGCAAAGACGGCTATCGCGCCCATGAAAGGCAGGATAAGCCATATCCCGTTCCCATCCTTGTCGATGCGGTCAAAGGCGGCTTTCAGAAGGGGAAGCCAGACATAGATGCATATCAGCATCGGCATGAACCACAGGTGGTTGACATTTACAGCGGGAAAATCATTGAGCAGGATAAGCGCGTTTACCCACGTGGTGAGATTGACCGAGCCGAAATCGAAGCCCTCATATGCGGCGATGATCAGTATAGTGACAGCACGCCAGAATACATACTGCACAAAGAGCGTTACGGTGTTTTTCAGATGTTTTTTTGCGTCAAACGGTCTGTTTAGCAGCAGCGCACCGTTGACCGCCATAAAAAGCGGCACGGCACAGGCGTTAAACGCAAAAAAGAAGCGTCTGAGAGCCCCGAGCACGGTCATCTGAGGATAAAACCCGATGTCCCCGCACCACGGAAAATGCAGAGCGCAGATACAGATGATCGCGGCGGTCTTAAGAAGGTCAAGGCTGTAAAGCCTTTTTTCGGAAGTCATTTTTTCGGACCTTTCTGCGTAATAGAGTATGATAAGAGAAAAAAGTTTGCATATTATTGCTTGAAGCGGAACAAATAAGCCTTTATATTAATCATATATACGGAAATACAGGGCGGGAGCTTCCGTTATGCTGCGGCGGGAACAGGTCCCCGACCTACTATAATGTACAATGGGGTGTTGACATGAGAAAGATAATTCTGCTGTTTTTATCGGCGCTTGTTATTCTCTCGCTTTGTTCGTCCGCCTGTGCGGAGGAACAGGTCGAGCCGACGGAGTCCGACCTTGTGATCAATGAAATGGACTGTACCTTTCATAACGACGGGAAAACGGTTTTCAACAACATGGGTACCGTCTACAATAACGGAGGGGTCGTCTATAATAACGGCGGCATAGTTTATAACACTGACGGCGTCACCTACAATAACGGCGGCACCGTGTATGTAAACGGCGGCGAGGTGTTCAATAACGGCGGAGAGATCTTTATAAACGGCGAGAAGGGGACCGTGCACACATTTGACTGCGCCGACGAGCCAAGTGCAGAAGAGGCGGAGGAAGAAACGGAGAACGCAGCGGAAGAGGCGGATAAGCTGCCCGGATATGAGATAACGCTTGCCGGTGAGTACGGGGCGTTCGCCGATATCCTCGGTCTTACCGAGTATAACGGCAGACTCTATCTTGCACCGGACGGCAAGGCGACGATCATCGTGAAACCGGGTGTCACCCTTATCAATTCATCATCGACTACCGGAAGATGCGCCCGACAGCCGGACGGAAGCATCGTATTCAGCGATGCGGACTCCGACGGTACGCTGACGCTCAAATTTGCTCTGGATGACCCGATCGTCACACCGGATTTCGGCGCATACGGAGAGAAGCAGAAGGTGAGGATAATTGCGGCGGAATGTGCAAGCATATATTACACTCTTGACGGCAGCGCCCCCGATGAAAACAGCACTCTCTACACAGAACCCTTTGAGCTTGATACGAGCTGCACTCTGTCGGTGACAGCCGCAGCGGAAGGTGCAGAAAAGGGAAGAACGAGCGGGAACTTTATTTTCCCGAAAATTTCCGGCCCGACCTTCAAAACGGTAAACGCGGGGTACAGCCCCGTTGACCCTCAGCCGATAGTCATTGAGAACACCGGCATCGAAAAGCTCAGGATCGTCAGCGCCGAACTGACCGGGACTGCCGCAAACAGCTTCACACTCACCGGAGAGAGCGGCGGACGTGTGATGCCCGGACAGAAGGACTCAAAAACATGGTGTGTTTCGCCGACAGACGGTCTGAAAGCCGGAATATATTATGCCTCCGTCGAGCTGAAATTCGCCTCCGGAGGCACAGTGAGCATACCGATCGTTTTCACGGTCAGATAAAAGCGACAGAATGTACCGCTTTTTATTTCGGGTATCCGCTTTTCAGAGAATAAAAATGGAGTCGTCGTTTTCGATCCAGTCGGAGACCATTATGGTTCTGTACTCTGTGGCTGTCATACGGATCACGACCTTTTCAATACCGGCGTTGATGATCTGCCGCTTGCACATGGAACAGGACATGGCGTCGTTGAGAAGCTCGTTTGTGCGTGCATCCCTGCCTACGAGATAGATCGTTGCGCCGATCATGTCCCGACGCGAGGCGGAAATGATCGCGTTGGCCTCGGCGTGAACGCTTCGGCAAAGCTCATATCGCTCACCGGAGGGGATTTTCAGCGTTTCGCGTGTGCATCTGCCCAGATCGGTGCAGTTGCGTCTGCCGCGGGGAGCACCGTTATAGCCGGTCGAGATGATCTCATCGTTTCTTACGATGATCGCCCCGTACTTGCGGCGCAGGCAGGTGGAACGCTCCAACACAGAATCGGCTATATCAAGATAATAATTCTGCTTGCTTGTGCGGTTATCCATTGCTTTCCCTCCGAAACTGTCTATATTTTCTGTAATTATATATTATCGGTACTGATTTGTAAAGTGCGTGATTGCCTTATCCGTTTACTATGGAGAATGAAAATATTTAACCGATATTATTTAACCAGCGCCAGCAGTGCCGGAGCGGCGGCTTCACCGAAGAGCCGTGCGGCGTACAGCGCCTCCTGCAGAGTGTTGCCGTCGCTGCCCACCTCCACGATAAGAGCTCCCGGGGCGAGGTGCTGATTATACCTCTGCGGCACGAGCAGTACCGGTCGCATCAGCGTGGGGTGAGCCCCGCTCACGGCGTTTTGCAGATACATGGCAAGGCTCAGATTGCTCTGCCAGCTGTCATGCTCAAGTCCGCTCTCGTCCGTACCGACAAGCAGCATCACCTGACTGGAGCATTTGCCGTTTTCCTCGGCGACCGTCTTATATATTATCCCGTTTTCGCCCAGCGAGTCGCGGTGAATATCCAGAACGATCTGGATATCCGGATATTCGGTGAGGTATTTTTCTATCGCCTGACCCGAACGGTTGTACGAGCCGGTATAGCTCGGGTAATCATAGATGTTCCTGTCGTGGATGACGTTCAGACCGGCGGCGCGGAAGACCTGCTCCAGCTCATCGCCGACGCGTACTATATTATATTTGGTATCCTCGGTGCGGTTTATGTCGCTGGGCTCGTACAGATCTGCGCCTGACTGGGTATAAGCCTCGCTGGAATGTGTATGTATGATCAGTATCTGCATTTTATCTGCCGCGAGGGTTATATCGGTGCCGTTTTTCAGCAGCTTTCCGATGTCCGTTTGATAGGAGGTCTGGTTTTTTATCTTTAATCCGCCCTCTATGGTCGTAGGCAGGATCGTCCCGCCGATGATCGGCATGGGTTCCGTTTCCTCGTCGGGCGGGGCGCTGTCCCCGTCGTCATGACGGAATACGGACTTCATCTCATCGAGCGTCGGCAGAAGTCTCAGCGGCGTCACCTGACTTTTTATGTCCACATTCGCCATGCGGGCACGCTCCACTCTCGCCTCCGACCACTGCGAATAATCCGCGTACATCGGTGAGCGGGAAAAGATATACATACTCATAAAGATGATCGCCGAACACAGCAGTCCGCGAAGTCTTCGCATAAAAATCACCACCGAAGGAAGTGTATTCCCACGGTGGTGATTTTATGACATACAGACCGGCATCAGCCGACGTCGCCCTGTACGGGATGGTTGCAGGTCTCGGCAAGCAGGGTAAGCGCCTCGACGGATGCCCCGCTGTCCATGCTGACATTGTAAAGGAGACCCGGGACATAGTCATACCAGCCGACCCAGCCCTGTTCACCCTCATTGAGTCTGAAAACGGCGTCATTGTAAAAGACCTTGCCGTTTTCTGTCACTTTCCAGTCGTAGTACATACCCGAAATATCCTTTACCTCTCTGTTCTCGGGTATTCCGTCGGGCATGATGCGGCAGCAGACCTTCTTCCCGTCAAGCACGAAGGTCATCTGAGATATGACCTGTTCGCCGTCGATCGTGAAGTAGTGCACATCCTCCGCACCCTCCGGCAGCTCGAAGGTAAAGCCCTGCTTATCCAGAAGCTCCTGCGCGGTCACTTCGGTCATGGGGTTGGGCATACCTATGGGCTTTGCCTCATCCTTTATCTTTGCACCGCAGCCGCAGAGGGCGAAAATAAGCATCAAAAGCGTGAGCATCGTAATAAACTTTTTCATTCTTCTTTCTCCTTTTTGATCGTATGGTATTATATACGGATTTAATTTGTTTTTGTTTCATGTTGATAATTTATACATGATATTGTAAAATAAACGGTAAAGGGGGCGAGCTGTATGCCCGAAAGCTATTTTTCGGAACTGTTTAAAAGTAACACAACGTATTTTATCAACGCGGCGCTTATGACCTTCGGACTGTGGAAGATATTCGGAAAGTGCCGGATCGACCGGAAGCTTGCATTTATTCCGTTCTGGCGGATTTACAGGTTCGCAAAAGCCGCCGACGCAGAGGATACGGGACTTACGTGGCTGTTTTTGCAGGTGCTGACAATACTTTTGTCACCTTTATCCGTAAAGCTCTCTTCCGCTTCCGAAGAAGGGACATTCTTCCTGCTGTATGCCGCGCTGATGCTGCTGCTTTCCTTTGCATTTATAATATACCAGATACGCATATACAGTGCAATATGCAAACTGTTCGGCAAAAGAAAGCTCTGGATCATCGGCTGGCTCCTCTTTAACTGGATAACCGCACTCATATGGGGCTTTTCCGAAAAATACAAGCCGCTGTATATCGTCGGATCTCCGGCTGAGGCTGCTCCGCTGTCGGGAATCGAGGAGGAGGCTTCGGATGCGGGTCTGACCGTTAACCTCAACAAGCGCACGGCGTGGAGCGGGATGAAAAAGGTTACGCTGCTCAGAGACATTCACTTCACGTTAAAGCCCGGGCGTATGGTGCTGCTCTTAGGCGGTTCGGGAGCGGGAAAAACAACGCTTATCAACGCTGTTATAGGCTATGAAAAAGCGGACGCGAAGGTCATGCTCAACGGCTGTGACGTGTATAAGGACTATGACAGTCTGAAATATGACATCGCGCTTGTTCCTCAGCAGGATCTTATACGCCTTGACGACACCGTAGTAAAAACGCTCACCGATGCCGCTGTCCTCAGACTTCCCGAGTACGTAAAGCACAGGGAGCTTACTGCCCGTGTGGACGAGGTGCTGAATATTTTCGGGCTGGACAATCTGAAAAACACCGAGGTTTCCAAGCTCTCCGGCGGTCAGAGAAAGCGCGTATCCATTGCGATGGAATACATATCAAATCCAGACCTGTTTGTTTTAGACGAGCCGGATTCGGGTTTGGACGGCGTACTCGCCCGCGACCTTATGACGCGGCTCAACGGTATCGCTCGTCAGGGGAAAATCGTTATCGTCATAACCCACTCTCCCGACAGAGTGCTTGACCTTTTCGATGATGTCATGGTTCTGGCAAAGGACGCCGACAAGACAGGCAGACTTGTGTTCTTCGGCACTGTCGAGGAGGCAAAGAAATTCTTTGAAACGGACAAAATAGAGAACGTAGTCAGAATGATAAACCGCAGCTCGGAGGGCGGCGAAGGCAGAGCGGACGAGCTTATTGAGAAGTTCATGGAGGTCAGCCATGCAGGAGTATAAAGAAATAAGACGCGGGCACATAAAACAGACTCCGATCTATCTCGGAAAATTCTTCCGTATGTTCATCTATAAAAATGACTGGCTCGTGCTTCCTATGGCGGCACTTATCGCGGTCATTGTCTCGACCGTTGCGGGCGAATATATGTTTCTGAACATGGAGGGCACTATGCTCGGCTCGATGGCGCTTACCTGCGTGTGCCTGTGGAACGGCTGCTTCAACTCCATTCAGGCGGTGTGCCGCGAGAGAGATATTGTCAAGCGTGAGCACCGCTCGGGTATGCACATCTTCTCCTATATTTCGGCGCACATGATATATCAGGCGGCACTGTGCCTTGCACAGACGGTGATCACCATTGTTGTTTGCTCACAATTCGGTATGCACTTCCCGACAGGAGGCTTTATTACGCCGTTTTTCCGTGTTGATATAGCAATAACGATGTTTCTTATCACATACGCGGCGGATATGATGTCGCTGATGATATCCTGCATCGTGCGCAATACCACCAGTGCAATGACGGTCATGCCCCTTGTGCTTATCGTTCAGCTTGTTTTTTCGGGGATAATGTTCTCGGTCGGTGACGCGCCGTATACAAAGCTGACGATAGCAAAGTGGGGTATGCGCTGCCTGTGCACACAGGCGGATTACAATTCCCTGCCTATGATCACAGTGTGGAATCAGCTTTGCAAATTTGCCGATTACGATGTTAACGGCGTCAAACCGATCGGAGAGCTTGTAAAGTATATCAGCGAAAACGGTCTGCGCGATGACCTCATGGCAGAGACGGGAGCTGCACAGGCTGTCGCGGAGTACGCCCATACGCAGAATAATATCGTGCTGTGCTGGCTGTGCCTTTTGGGATTTATTGTTGTGTTTGCGTTTCTGGCAATGCTGTTTCTCAAGAGAGTGGACAAGGATAAGAGATAATAGGGTTTTATCCAATTCAGAGCTCAATCACATTTTTATTAATAATTTTGTGATGTAAATCACACTTTTATTAATAATTATCGGCGCAAGGCATATTATCCTCAATCGCGCAGTGCCTGCACAGTAAAATAACAGGGACAATTTCGTTGACATTAAGCTGTCATTCGAAATTGTCCCCGTTATTTTCTCCGCTTATGAAAATTTCCTCCGCCGTGAGCAGCGCGTTTTGAAGTTTTTGCACCTCGCGGTGAGCCTCGGGAATGACTCTCAGCGGCTCAATCACATCATCAATAGCGCCGCAGAGTACGGCGTACATTTTTTTGTATTCGTCCATACGACCACCTTCTGACAGAATATTTCTATGAAAAGTATAGCATAATAACCTATGGTTACGCAAGTGCGTATACGCAACTGCGAACATTTTTTTAGAATACTACCGAGGTGGTAGTATGTCAGTTAAGGATGAAGTTGTAAAACGCTTTGAAAGCATCTGCAAAGAACGTAATATAAAAATGAATGAGCTTGCAAACCGCTCCGGCGTGACCCCTTCGACCGTATACAGTATGCTGGACGCAGACCGCAGAGAGATTTCAATCACAACGATAAAAAAGCTCTGCGACGGACTGGATATCACATTAGGCGAGTTCTTCTCGACCGACGAATTTGACGCTTTAGAACAGGAGTTAAAATGAAAACGTGAGAAAAGCGAAAAAAGTCGCTCAGATTTCGTGACGGCATATACACATTCCCGTATTTCTGTGCGTTCCTTTTGAAACGCTGGCTGGGGCAGAAAAAAAACGCGGCTGCGTCAGGATGCAAAGCATTTTGATAGCTGTTTTCCGATTTTTCTAATCTCTACACTACATTTTCTTGAATTAGTATAGTCGTTTTAACGACTATTGTCAAGATTGAAACCATCTCATAGAGTATATCTGCGAGGTGGTTGTATGATATCCTATGAGCCGTTTTGGGAGACGCTGCGAAGCTCGGCAGAGTCTACCTATACCCTTATAAACAAGCATCACATTTCAAGCTCTACTATTGATAAGCTCAGAAAAAACAAGCCCCTGAACACCACAACCATCAATGATATATGCCGTATACTCGATTGTCCCGTTGAAAGAATACTCAAGTACGTGCCCTCTGACGGGGATCAGATGCTATAAGCCAATGCTTTTAGAACAGGTAAAAGCATTGGCTTATTAAAGTATAGCGGCTAAATAAAAGCGAAAAAACGTATTACGTAAAAATGTGTTTTTCTGTCGGATAAAACTGCGTAAAAATGTGCAAAAGCGCCTTGAAAAACAGCGTAAAAAGTGGCACTATCACAAATCTGCCTTTATATTCAGCAAGCAGAACAAGAAAATTGCTGTAAAAAATGCAGTCCGAAAAAACGCAATGTCATTAAGTTAAGAAAACTGTGACCGTAGGGCGGGGGCTTGCTCCCGCC
>JAUNND010000011.1:0-29617 GCA_030531595.1 Eubacteriales bacterium
GGGCGGGGGCTTGCTCCCGCCGAAAAGTCAGAGTTTCTGCAAATCTGCGGCGGGAGCAAGCCCCCGCCCTACATTTATGCTTTATACGAGACTGGAGAAAAACTCATGAACGATTTACAGAAGAGAACATGGGCGGAGATAAGCCTTGAGAATATCAGGCACAACTATAACGCCATTCGCGCCGCTATTCCGGCGAATACGAAATTTTTAGGTGTTGTAAAGGCGGACGCATACGGTCACGGCGCACTGCGCGTTTCCCAGATGCTTGAAAGCGCGGGAGCGGACTATTTAGCTGTATCATGTCTTGACGAGGCGATGGAGCTGCGTGACGGCGGCATAACCATGCCCATCCTTATTTTAGGACACACGCCGCATGAATATACAAAAACGCTCATAGACAACGACATCACCCAGACCGTGACCTGTCTTGCAAAGGCACTGGAATATTCAGCCGACGCAGTTTCCTGTGGAAAAGAGCTGAAAATTCACATCAAGCTCGACACCGGTATGTCGCGCCTCGGCTTTCTCATAGAGGGCGCACATTTTGACGAGGGCGTTGACAACATTATCCGTTCCTGTTCTCTGCCAAACCTCAACGCCGAGGGTGTATTCACACACTTTGCCGTTTCCGACGAGGACGGCGCGGACAACGAAAGCTACACCCGCGAGCAGTTCAGACTGTTTACGGATACCGTTGAGGCGGTCAGACAGCGCGGCGGCATTGAATTTCCCATCCGCCACTGTGCCAACAGCGGCGCGGTTGTCAACTATCCCGAAATGTGCCTTGACATGGTTCGTCCGGGACTTCTGCTGTACGGCTACGGTGACACGAGCGGCAGACTCGGTTTAGTCCCGTGTATGCGCCTTGTGACCACCGTGAGCACCATCAAATATTATGAAAAAGGCACCTGCGTCAGCTATGGCAGACGCTTTGTCACTGACCGGCGCACCCGCATGGGCGTTCTCTCCATCGGCTATGCCGACGGTCTTCCGAGACTTATTTCAAACAAATGTGCATTCTACACCTGCGAAAGCTATGCTCCCCAGCGCGGCAATATCTGTATGGATATGTGCATGGCGGAGCTGACGGATATACCGTCCGCCGAGGTCGGCAGTGAGGTCGAAATATTCGGCAGGAACAACAGTATTCTCACGCTATCCGACGCGGCGCAGACCATACCCTATGAGCTCTTGTGCGCAGTGTCAAAGCGTGTTCCGAGGGTCTATAAATCCTTCTGATTGACTTTGCTTTTCTTTTTGTGTATAATTCCCGTTGAGAAGTTGAATAATAAATTATCTAAGTTATCAACGGAGGGGCTGCTGTGGAAATCAAGCGTGATATATATTTGAAAAGACTTATATCATATATGTGGGACGGTCAGGTGAAGGTCATTACCGGCATCCGCAGATGCGGGAAGTCCTATCTGCTCCACACCATTTTCAGAAAATATCTGTTGGAGCACGGGATAAAGAATGAGCAAATTCTGTCTTACGAGCTTGATCTGGCAAAGGATATCAGATACCGTGATCCTCTTGAGCTGGCAAGAGCCGTCCGAAAGCAGGCAGAGGGAAAGACGGAGAAGTATTATCTGTTTGTTGATGAAATTCAGATGTCGGATGAGGTTGCGAACCCGTATAATCCTTCCGGAAAAGCCATAACCTTTTATGACGCACTCAACGATCTTCGCTCGCTGCCAAATCTTGATATTTATGTGACCGGCAGTAACTCAAGGCTGCTGTCCAGCGATATTCTCACAGAGTTTCGTGGCCGCAGTGATGAAATACGCGTTCATCCCCTGAGCTTTGCGGAGTACTATTCCGCTGTCGGAGGAGACAAGTCGGAGGCCTTTGATGACTATGCCTTTTTCGGCGGAATGCCTTTGATCCTGTCAAGACCGGATGACACCGCGAAAATGAACTATCTCAAATCGCTTTTCTCCGAGGTGTATCTGAAAGATATTATTGAGCGCAAGAATATCAAACGCGAGGATATCCTTTCCGCGACCTTGGATATGCTGTGTTCATCTGTCGGCTCACTTACAAACCCGAACAACATAGCAAATTCACTTAATTCAAGGCAGAAGCTGTCAGGGGAGAATAATGTCGCACCCAATACCGTCAAAGCCTATATCGGACATCTTTCCGACGCTTACCTTTTTGAAGAATGCCGCCGCTATGATGTGAAAGGCAGAGACTATTTTGACTACCCCAACAAGTATTACTGTGACGATTTAGGGCTTCGCAACGCCAGAACAGGTTTCCGTCAGCAGGAAATGACTCACATTATGGAGAACATTATATACAACGACCTGCGGATACGCGGCTGCGAGGTGGATATAGGTATCGTATACAGCAGCGAGAAGAACAAAGCGGGACAGCTTGTCAGGACTGCACGCGAGATAGATTTTATTGCCACAAGGGGCGGCAAAAAGACTTATATCCAATCCGCTTATGCTTTGGAAAACGAAGAAAAGGCTGCTATCGAGAATAAACCTTTGGGGCTGACCGGCGATTCATTTCCGAAGATCATAGTTCGCCACGATATGCGCAGACGCTGGTATGACGACAACGGTGTGCTGAATATCGGCATCACAGACTTTCTTCTGGATGACGCTCTTGTTTGATTTCCGTCTTTTCCATTGAAATATACAGTTCTTCACACTCTCTCTGAGCCTCTATGAGGATGTTTATCGCATCCTCCGAGGCTCTGACCATTTTAAAATACATTTCCTTGTAATCAGGTTCTTTTTCCATAAGTACACCTCTATGTGATTTGTAAGGCGGGAGCAAGCCCCCGCCATACGGGTCGCAGATTTTAGATATGTTTTAGATATATTTTATATCCACTTGCCACATTATAACACAGCTTGAACATAAAATAAATACATAATATGTTCAAGTGAGGTGCAAAATGGCGATCAAGAGCCTGTCAATACGGATAGATGAAGAAATGCTCGACAAGCTCCATCAGGTGGCGGATTACGAGGGACGCTCGGCAAACAGCCAGATACTATATCTGATCCGCAAATGTGTGGAGGAGTTTGAAAAAGAACACAAGCCGTCGGGCAAATAAAAGCATCGGGTATCAGCTGATACCCGATGTTATTTTTTTCATTACGGTGAGTTCCGGCGTGCGGAATACGACCTCAAATTCCGAAAACCATTCCGGCGCTTCTTCATTTATATAAGTGTCATAGAACAGCTCGGGCAGGATGCAGTAGTCGGCGTCCAACGGGTCATGACCGTTGACGAGGTATGAAAAGCCGAGCCTTCCGGTGTTCAGATACAGCGCCCTCGGCTTGTGGAAGGTGACAACAGCGTCCTCCGGCGTGTTTTCCTTGATGTAGCCATAGACAGCCACCGCGTCAGGTGAGTACATCTCTTCCATGCCTGCATGGATATCATCACCGTTTGCCTTTATCCTGCGGATATTTTCGAGGTCTGTTCTGTACTGTACCGAGCAGGAGGCGGCGCAGAGAATTATAACTGCCGCAGCCGTTACCGCCTTTGAAAGAGCCGAATGCTTTCCCCGCTTTTTAAAAAGCTTTGAAATGACCCAATGATACCCGCATATTGCAAATATCGCCATCACCGGCATGATCCCGAGCATATAGCGCAATCCCTGATTATACGGGAGAATACAGGTACCGACGGCGCAGCCGACAACATAGAGCGTGAGATACTGGTTTTTCCTGAGTCCGTCTGTAAAAATTCCGAGTATCATCATGGCGAAGGTGAGCCCTGCGGCGGCTTTACATAGAGCCGAAACGACAGCCGCCGTGCTGACGAGCTTTTCCACCGGAAATACCCACATCAGGAGCGATGAAAGCAGATTATAGAACAGATGGAAAATAAAATCATACAGATTGATTATATAATATAATGTATTATGTACGATGAAATCAAAAGCAGCAACAGAGAAATCGGCGGAGTTGGCAGTTACCGGCCGGAAAATAACGTACTCCGTCACTGCTTTCAGCACGAGAAAGACAGCATAGGGCAAAAGAAGAGTCAGCAGCTTATCCTTATTGAAATTTCTTTCGCGGATAAGCTCCGCGATCTGCGCCGCTGCCAGAACGGCAACAAAAACCGTGCCGTTTGTGCGCACTTCCATGCTGTACCACATCAGCACACCGAGAATAACGCCCTTGATGATCTGCCTTCTGCGGCTTTGCTCCTCGAGATACAGCTCCGTGACAAGCAGCGTGAGCATACACATTCCCATGTATACGATATCGCTGTAAAGACTGTTGACGGTTTCCGTAAAGAGCGGCGCGGAGCAGAAAAAGCAGGTGACGAAAACGCTCACGCCGAGAGAAAATCTTCTTCTCAGCAGCAGAAAGAAGCACAGCGTCATTACAGCGAGAAAAACAGCCGACGGCAGCTTGTAGATGATTATACTGCTGTAATTGTCCGTGTCAAAGCCGACGGCACGGTATAGCACCGACAGCAGGAGCGGGTAGCCCCAGACATAGACAAGCTCATCCTTCACGTTGTCACCGAGATATGACGGGTGCAGCATGGGATTGAGCTTTACGTGCTCCTTGAAATTGCCCTCGGCAATGGCGATGCCCTCGCTTATGTAGGCCGCTGAGTCATCGCCCCATATACAGCTGTAATTGAGAGAGGCAAGACACAGGAGCAATATTACTCCTGCAAGCACGACCGCGATGATCTTATCCGCCGTCGTGTACTTATACACAGGATAAACCATTATTATCCCTCGGAATACATTTTAGCGTAATAGTCCAGATAGTCGCCGGAGATGACGTGTTCGACCCACTGCGTGTTTTCAAGATACCATTCGATGGTCTCCTGCATACCGCGCTTGAAGGTATACTCGGGAGCCCAGCCGAGCTGAGTTGTGATCTTGGTATTATCGATAGCGTAGCGTCTGTCGTGCCCGGGTCTGTCCTGAACGTGCTTTATGAGGCTTGTCGGCTTGCCGAGCACATCGAGAATAAGAGAAACTATCTCAATATTGGCTCTCTCATTGTTGCCGCCGATGTTGTATACCTCGCCCACGACGCCCTTTTCGAGAACGGTGCGGATGGCGGCGCAGTGGTCGTGTACGTGCAGCCAGTCGCGTATCTGCATACCGTCACCGTAGACCGGCAGCGATTTATCCTCCTTTGCGTTGTGGAGCATCAGCGGAATGAGCTTTTCGGGGAACTGATACGGACCGTAGTTGTTGGAGCAGCGGGTGATGTTGACCGGCATACCATAGGTCACATGGTATGCTCTGACTACCATATCCGCGCTTGCTTTTGATGCCGAATACGGGCTGTTGGGGGAGATGGGCGTTGTCTCGGTGAACATACCCTCCTTGCCGAGAGCGCCGTATACCTCGTCGGTGGAGACCTGAAGATATTTCACGCCCTCTGCGTACTCGCGGCTGTATTTGTTGTCGGGGTCAAGCTTCCAGTGGCTCTTTGCCGCGTCAAGAAGGGTCTGAGTGCCGATGATGTTGGTGGTCAGAAACAGCTCCGGCTCAACGATGCTGCGGTCAACGTGGGACTCGGCGGCGAAATGCACGACCGTGTCAAAATCGTATTTATCAAACAGCTCATTGACAAAGGCGCGGTCACGGATGTCGCCGTGGGCGAAAACATAGCGTTTGTCGTCCTGCACGGGAAGCAGGTTTTCGAGGTTGCCTGCGTAGGTCAGCAGGTCAAGGTTGACAAGCAGCTCGATATCCTGCTTCTCTTTTAGAATATACTGCACAAAGTTTGAGCCTATAAAACCGGCCCCGCCGGTCACAAGAATTCTTTTCATGCGTTTCTCCAAAAATTATTTTCTGTCAAAGTAGGGATTTTTGCCGGAGGCACTGAGGGGGATGCCGATCCAGATGATATCGCCGTCGAGGTACTCCATTTCACCGGCACAGCGTCCGACAGAGAACATCACGCGGCAGTCAATGCGCAGATTTGCTGCGGTTCCCACGGCGGAGCTGACGGCAATACCGAGGTCGGTGCCGCAGAAGAAGCAGGTGCCCTTGTTTTCGGTGCACTCGCCGCAGGTCTTGAAACCGCAGTATGCACAGTTTAAGCCGTAGGTCTTTTTCTCGATGCCGACGAGCACGACCGCCTTGGATGCACGCAGATTGCCCGCGTCTCTTGAAAGGAAGGAACGGCTGCCGGAATTTATGCGCAGGTCGATCTCTTCCATCTTGTCTGCCAGAGCAAGAAGATCATCGCCGGTGAGGACCAAGGTCTTTACGTTGTCGATGCCGCGGGTCTTGGGGGCGGTGCGGGCGGAGGCACACATAAGCTGGGCCGCGTCAAGAACGGCAGCCTCTTCCATTTTATCGGATGTATAGATCATATCAATTCTCCTTAACTGAATAATGTAGTATTTTGTCTCACTGAAACTTTTCAAAACTCACTGTAGGTAACGGTCTTGACCGTTCCCAGCGGGTAAAGTTTTAATTGCTGCGCGTTAGCATGGGTTTACCGAAATTATATAATATATCTGCCCGCTTTTCAAGAAAAAAGATGCCGGAAAATTATCCGACATCTTTTTGAAATCCGAAATTTACAGCAGACCCTTGACCTTGGCAACGATATTCTCAACCGTTAATCCGTACAGCTCAAACAGCGCGTCGGGATTGCCGGACTGACCGAATCTATCCTCAACGCCGACTCTTGCAAACTTTGCGCCGCCTTTGCCCGCGATAGTCTCGGCGACCGCGCTGCCTAAACCGCCGACAACAAAGGCTTCCTCGGCGGTGACGATGGCCTTGACCTTGCCGTTGTATGCAAGGACGGTCTCCTCGTCAAAGGGCTTGATGGTGTGGAAATCGACAACGGCGGTGCTGATGCCCTCGGCGTCCAGAGCGGCGGCGGCTTTAAGTGCGATGCTGACCATAAGGCCGGTGGCGAAGATGGCGGCATCGGTGCCTTCCTTCAAAACGACGGCCTTGCCGGGAACAAAGGGAGTGTTCTCGTCTGTCACGTCGTCGCAGCTTGAACGGCCCAGACGCAGGTACACGGGTCCGTCGATCTCGGCGGCTGCCATGACGGCCTTTTTCGTCTCGGCGGCGTCGCAGGGGCAGAATACGGTGACGTTGGGCAGAGTACGCATGAGGGCGATGTCCTCAAGGCTCTGGTGGGAGCCGCCGTCCTCGCCGACGCTGATACCGGCATGGGTGAACGCCATCTTGACGTTGGCCTTGGTGTAGGCGATGGAGTTTCTGATCTGCTCAAAGGCGCGGCCTGTACCGAACACTGCGAAGGTGCTGGCAAAGGGGACGTAGCCGGAGAAGGCAAAGCCTGCGGCGGCGCACATCATGTCGGCCTCGGCAATGCCGAAATTGTAAAATCTGTCGGGGAACACCTTTTTGAAGGTGCCGGTCTTGGTGGAGCCGGAGAGGTCGGCGTCAAGGGCAACGACCTTGTCGTTTTTTTCGCCCAGCTCGGCAAGAGCCAGACCGTAAGCTTCTCTTGTAGATTTACCCATCAGAGCACCTCCAGATCCTTCATAGCGGCCTCATAGTCCGCCTTTTTAATGGTTGCACCGTGCCAGCCGGGATTGTTTTCCATGAAGGAAACACCCTTGCCCTTGGTCGTCTCGCAGCAGATGAATTTGGGCTTGCCGGGAGTGTGGGGGAGCTTCAGCGCGGCGGTGACGGCGTCGATATCGTGCCCGTCAACGGTGATCGTCTCAAAACCGAATGCGGCAAACTTGGCAACGATGTTGCCGATGTCCATAACATCGGTGTTCTTACCGTCTATCTGCAAGCCGTTGTGGTCGAGGATGACGGTGAAGTTGTCGAGCTTGTAGTGAGCGGCGGCCATGGATGCCTCCCAGATAAGACCTTCCTGGCACTCGCCGTCGCCGACCATCGTGTAGACCTGATAGTTCTTCTTGCCGTGCTTTGCGGCAAGAGCCATGCCCATTGCGATGGAAATGCCCTGACCGAGAGAGCCGGTGTTTGCGTCGATGCCCTTGGTCTTGTGCATATCGGGATGTCCCTGCAGGTGGCTGCCGAGCTTTCTGAGCGTTGCAAGCTCACTCTTGGGGAAATAGCCCTTGTCGGCAAGAACTGCGTACAGAGCGGGGCAGCAGTGACCTTTACTCAGTACGAAACGGTCACGGTCTTCCCAGTCGGGCTGCTCGGGACGGACGTTCATAACATTATAATAAAGTGCGGTAAGTGTGTCGATGCAGGAGAGGGATCCGCCGGGATGACCGGACTGAGCCTCAAACAGCTCGTTGATTATATCAATTCTCAACTGAGCCGCTTTTTCTTTCAGGTTCATGGTGAGTTGTCCTCCTTAACAAATTTAAAAGTATTATACTCTTCCTTTCTCCGTCTTTCAATAGAAAGTTTGTTAAATTTTGCACAGCTTTCTGCAATGATGTTTGTTAAAGCGTTTTTTCGTTGACACATTGCCGCATACGTATTAAAATCAGGACAGAAATATATAAGGAAGGGTCGAATATGGATTTCAGACAGATCGTTCCCGCTGATGTTCCCGATTATCTCAGCGGATTCAACAGGAGAAAATACGGACAGTTTTTCAAGCGGTATGAGGAGCTTTCGCGCCCGTTTTTTGAGGAGCTTGAAGCATCGGGGGATGCCGAGGGCTTTGCAAAAGAGGTAGAGGAGCAGATACACGGCAGTATAAAGGGACTTTTTAAGGGCAGACAGTATTGCGACACGCAGTTTTTTCTGATGACCTACACCGCCCCCGCCGCCTTAAAGCGCGGAAATGAAACAAGCGCGGCATTTGCCCGGGAGCTGAGAGACGCTTGGGCAAAACGCCATCCCGATATGGCATTTCAGCTTGCCGATTACGACACCTTTGCCAACGGCTACAACAACACCATTTTCGGCTTCAAGGTAGATTGGGGTAACAACAAATGAAAGAAAAGCTTATCGCGTGGATGAAGACCGGCAAATACGCCATGCATCTGCTGCGTGCAATCGTGGGCGGGTATGTGGTATATCTCGGCGCACAGGTGATATCCGACGTCATAAAAAACGGGGACGGCAGCTTTTTGCTCGTTTCTCTGGCTGTGCTGATCGCTCTGGCGGGACTTGCCATTACGGGCGTGAGCCTGTGGGCTGTTCTGGGCGGATACTGCGCCGATTACAGAGGCAATAATCCCGCGGATGATGACGGGAACGCCGAGGAAAAGACGGACGATGCGTCTTGACAGAAAATAAAATTATTATGTAATCCGATATTGCCAAATCATCGCTTGATTTGAAAGCAGGCTTCTGTTATAATCAGTGAGTACGGAACTCGTACACATAAAGAAATATTATGGAGGAAAAATCATGAAGAAGTTTCTTGCAATGCTCATGGCTCTGTGCATGGTTTTTGCACTGGCTACCACTGCTTTCGCAGAAGACAAGTCCGCTGACGATATCGTCGACGAGATGACCTCTGCCGACGGCAAGTACGAAGTCGCTTTCATTACCGACGTCGGACAGCTCAAGGACAAGTCCTTCAACCAGGGCACCTATGACGGCGTTAAGCTCTATGCCGACGCCAACGGTCTGAGCTACAAGTACTATGCTCCCGCAAACGGCGATCAGGCTACTGACGACGACCGTTTTGACGCTATGAAGGCCGCCTGCGACAACGGTGCAAAGGTCGTTGTCTGCGCAGGCTTCATGCAGAACACCGCTCTTGTTCAGGCTGCCGATGCATATCCCGAAGTAAAGTTCATATTCATTGACGGCTGGTCCGAGCGCGGCAACATCGCCGGCATCGCTTACAAGGAAGAGCAGTGCGGCTATCTGGCAGGCTACGCAGTTGTTAAAGACGGTTATGAAGCTCTCGGCTTCTGCGGCGGTGGCGGCGGCGACAACCCCGCTTGCTGCAGATACGGCTACGGCTTTGCTCAGGGCGCAGCAGCAGCTGCTGCTGAGATGGGCAAGACCGTCTCCATGAACTACTCCTGGCTCTACGGCGCATCCTTCTCCGCTTCCCCCGAACTGCAGACCATGGTCAACGGCTGGTATGAAGCCGGCACCGAGATCGTCTTCGCCTGCGGCGGTTCCATGTTCCAGTCCGTTGCTGCTGCCGCATCCGCAAATGACGGCGCAGTCATCGGTGTTGACGTTGACCAGTCCGGCGACTCCGATACCGTTGTCACCTCCGCTCTGAAGGGTCTGACCAGCTCTGTTGTCTGGGCACTGGGCAAGGCTTATGACGGCACATGGGACGAGATCGGCGGCACTGCAACCTCTCTGGGCGCAGCTGAAGATGCAGTCGGTCTGCCTGTTGACACCTGGTCCCTCGAGGGCTGGACTGTCGAGGAATACGAGGAAATGCTCGCCGGTATCGTTGACGGCTCTGTCGTTATCGATGCTGACTATGCAAACCTCGCCTCCACCGACTCCCTCACTCTGAACATCATCGAGTAATTCCCCTGTAAAATACGATGAGCACGCCGAAAGGCGTGCTCATTTTTTATGTAGCTGTCAGCTGATTCTATTTATGTTTCAGCTTTCTTTTCTTGCCATCCGGGGTGACGACGTAGGTGTTTTCAAGTACGCTGATCGCGCTCTGCCGCCACTCGGCGATGTATTCCTTCCGCAGAACATCCCTCTCGGCGATCTCTTCTGCCGTCAGCTCACGTTCCTTTGCAATATGCGCCAGCTCATTTATTCTTGCAAGCTTAGTGTTCTCCATGCGTTCTCCTTTTAATCTATCGTTCCCAGCTCGTCAAGCGTAAGCTCAAAGGCGGGAATGAAATGCTCCATAAAATACTTCACTTCTGGCAGGGGACTGACCTCCAGAACAGCGCGTGTCTGCTTTTCGGCGGAGGCAAACTCGTCGTTACCGGCGCGGCGCTCCTCAATGCACTTGATGTACGCCGAGAGCTTGTCGGCGGCTTTCACAATATCGTAAAGCTCGTCGTGCGTCTGTCCCACTAAAAGCTCCGCAAAAGCGGGACGTATCTCCCCGGGAAGCGTGTCCAGAAGCTTATTGCAGGCAAGCTCCTCCACCTGCCTGTATGCCTCCTTGATCTGCTTGCTGTGGTATTTGATCGGCGTGGGCAGGTCGCCGGTGAGTATCTCGCTGCAGTCGTGATAAAGCGCAACGGCGGCGTACTTCTCCGGCTCACACGGTATGCCCATCACATCGCGGCGGATAATGCCGAGGGCGTGAGCGATGACCGCCACCATGTGGCTGTGCTCCTGAATGTTTTCGGGCGTCGAGTTTCTCATGAGGCTCCATCGGCCTATGTAGCGCATCCTTGAAATATATGCAAAAAAATTGTCGGTCATTTTATCTCTCCAAATAAGGATTTTTATCTATAATACCACTGTTGTCAGCGTTTTTCAATCGTGGTATTATAGATCATGTTTGAAAAAGTTTTTTGCGAGGCAAAACTATGTATAAAAATATTCCTGTTCTTGACTGTCATGTCCATGACGCGGTTCAGACCGACATTAAGTATCTTGCCGACTTTCTTGAGGGTACCGGCACGGACAGAGCCTGTCTTCACGCCTGCTCACACTCCCGCTGTCTTTCGACCGTTCCGCACACGCTCGCGGCAAAAAAATGCTTCCCCGATAAATTCTATGTGTTTGCCGCGAGCGATGTCAGCGCATACTATCTTCATGCTGACGATTTAGGCGAACACATGGCGCTCTACGGTCAGCAGCTTCTTACCATGGGCTGTGACGGCATAAAAATTCTTGAAAGCAAGCCTCAGATGCGAAAAATGCACCCGATACCGGATTTTGATGATCCTGTATGGGAGCCGTTCTGGGCGTGGGCGGAGAAAGCACAGGTCCCGTTTCTCTGGCACGTAAACGACCCTGAGACCTTCTGGGACGCAGAGAACGCGCCGGAATTTGCGATCTCACAGGGCTGGCTGTACGATGAAAGCTATGTGAACAACGAGGTACAGTATACGCAGATATTGAACGTGCTCGACCGTCACCCCAATATGCGCATTATATTCGCACACTTTTTCTTCATGTCCGCACAGCTTGACAGACTTTCCGCCGTTCTCGACAAATACCCCAATGTGATGATTGACATAACTCCGGGGATTGAGATGTATGAAAACTTCTCAAAGAATATCGAAAAGACCGCTGTGTTCTTTGAAAAATACTCAAAGCGTATCTGTTACGGCACGGATATCGGCGGAAGATGCGTCCTCATGGGTGAGGGCAGGAAATTCGACCCGCTCGAAAATACCCGCCGTCCGCAGCTCGTCCGTTATTTTCTCGGTGAAAAGGACAGCCTTGAAATAAGCTCCGACGGGCATTTTCTCCGCAATAATCCGCCGTTTATCATGCACCCGCTGGGGCTTGACCGCGACACTCTTGCCGACATTTTAATGAACAATTTTGTCCGTCAGGTGGGCGGCGAGCCGAAAAAGGTCAAGGCAGAAGCGGTGCTTGCTGAATGTGAAAGAGTGCTCAACGCTATGAACGCTCTTGAAATCGTCCTTCCGGGATTTGAACCGGACTGCTCTGTCGTCGAAAGCTGCGAAAAAATTTTCGGCTGACGGCGAAAAAGTGTTTGAAAGCAGTTGCATTTTGATCAATACGGTGTTAAAATTTTATTTTGTGTTTGAATATATGAAAAACAAATCTGTATACATGGAGCTGCTGTAATTTATGGATAAACTGAGAAATGTAGCAATTATCGCGCACGTTGACCACGGCAAGACCACCCTTGTTGACGAGATGTTAAAGCAGGGCGGCGTGTACCGCGAAAATCAGGAAATAGTTGACCGCGTTATGGACTCAAATGATCTTGAGCGTGAGCGCGGCATAACCATCATGGCAAAGAATACCGCCGTCTGGTACGGCGATACCAAAATTAATATAGTTGACACCCCGGGTCACGCTGATTTCGGCGGCGAGGTCGAGCGTATTCTGAAAATGGTCAACGGTGTTATTCTGCTCGTTGACGCGGCGGAAGGTCCCATGCCTCAGACCCGTTTCGTTCTCTCCCGCGCCCTTGAGCTGGGCCACAGAGTGATCGTTGTCGTCAACAAGATCGACCGCCCCGACCAGCGTATCCACGAGGTCATTGACGAGGTTCTTGAGCTTCTCATGGACCTCAACGCAACGGACGAGCAGCTTGACTCCCCCATGCTTTTCTGCTCCGGCAGAAACGGCACGGCGAGCTATTCTCCCGAAGCTGTCGGCACCGATCTGAAGCCCCTTTTTGAAACAATTCTTGAATATATTCCCGCTCCCGATATGGACACCGAAAAGCCCTTCCAGATGCTTGTCAGCAGTGTGGACTACAACGAGTATGTGGGACGTATCGCCATCGGACGCATCGAGCGCGGCATCATAAAGCAGAACGACGAGATCGAGGTCAGTAACTTCCACTCTCCCGACGAGGCGCCCATGAAGGCAAAGGCAGTCTCCCTCTACCAGTTTGACGGACTTTCCCGCGTCAGCGTGACCGAGGCCTCCGCCGGCAACATCATCGCCATGAGCGGTATCGGTGACATCACCATCGGTGACACCGTCTGCGCCCGCGGCTTTTCCGAGCCTCTGCCCTTTGTCAAGATAGGTGAGCCGACTTTGGAAATGACCTTCTCCGTAAACGACAGCCCCTTTGCGGGCAAGGAAGGCAAATTTGTCACCTCCCGCCAGATACGCGACCGCCTTTTCCGCGAGACGCTGAAGGATGTCTCTCTGCGCGTCAGAGAGGTCGAGGACTCTACCGACAGCTTTATCGTTGCGGGACGCGGCGAAATGAGCCTTTCCATCCTTATCGAGACTATGCGCCGAGAGGGCTTTGAATTTCAGGTATCGCCTCCGCGTGTGCTCTACCGCGAGATAGACGGCAAGAAGTGCGAACCCATCGAGCGCGTTGTTGTGGACGTGCCGCAGGATTATATGGGCGCGGTCATGCAGAAGCTTGGCGAACGCAAGGGCGAATTTCAGGAGATGACCCCCGTGGGCAGCCGCATGAAGCTTGAATTCCTCGTCCCCTCACGCGGACTTTTCGGTTACAGGAACGAATTTCTCACCGACACCAAGGGCGAAGGTATCTTAGCAAGCGTATTTGACCGCTATGAGCCATTCAAGGGCGAGGTCAACCGCCGCAATACCGGCTCTCTGATCGCGTGGGAGACCGGCGAAGCGGTCGCCTACGGTATCTGGAACGCACAGGAGCGCGGCCTTATGTTCATCACGCCGGGCACGATGGTCTACGGCGGCATGGTCGTCGGCGTATGTCCCAAGAGCGACGACGTGCCCGTAAACGTCTGCCGCACAAAGCACCTGACCAACACCCGCGCCTCCGGCTCGGATGAAGCTCTGCGCCTTATCCCGCCAAAGCAGATGAGCCTTGAGCAGTGCCTTGAGTTCCTCGCGGACGACGAGCTGCTGGAAGTCACCCCCAAAAATCTCCGACTGAGAAAGTCTATCCTTGACCACTCTCTGAGAATGAAGAACCTTATGAGAAACAAGTAAGCGATACAATGAGGAATTAGGAGTTAGGAATTAGGAATTTTGGAGCCGCTTCGCGGCGATTGAAAATATTTTCCGCAAGGAAAATTAAGTTTTAATCTGTCGGCACAGCCGACACCTTAATTCCTCATTCCTAATTCATAATTCCTCATTCTTTCAAAAGGAGCTAAAGCTATGAAAATTCCCGACTACTTTGGAAGTATGGTCTTTGACGACCGCGTTATGCGCTCAGTGCTGTCCTCCGACATCTACCACTCCCTAAAGCGCACCATCAATCAGAACGCAACGCTTAATATAGAGGTCGCAAATGCCGTTGCGGACGCGATGAAAAAATGGGCTGTGGAAAACGGCGCGACACACTTTACCCACTGGTTCCAGCCCCTCACCGGCATCACCGCCGAAAAGCACGACAGCTTTATCACCCGCGCACCGGACGGGCGCGTCATCATGGAGTTTTCGGGCAAGGAGCTTATTCAGGGCGAGCCGGACGCGTCCTCCTTCCCCAGCGGCGGACTTCGCGCCACCTTTGAGGCAAGGGGTTACACCGCGTGGGACCCGACCTCCTACGCCTTCATCAAGGACAACACTCTGTGCATCCCCACCGCCTTCTGCTCCTACGGCGGCGAGGCATTGGATAAAAAAACGCCTCTGCTGCGCTCTATGGAGGCGCTGAACAGACAGGCACTCAGAATTTTGAAGCTGTTCGGGAATACCGAGGTAAAGTGCGTCCACCCCTGTGTCGGTCCCGAGCAGGAATACTTTCTTATAGATAAGAAACTCTATGACGAGCGGATGGATCTCCGCTTCACGGGGCGTACCCTGATCGGCGCAAAGGCTCCCAAGGGACAGGAAATGAGCGATCATTACGCCGGCACGATCAAGCCGCGAGTTGCCGCTTATATGGCGGAGCTGGACGAGGAGCTTTGGAAGCTCGGAATTTTCGCCAAAACGGAGCACAACGAGACAGCCCCCTCACAGCATGAGCTTGCCCCCATCTACACCACCTGCAACATCGCCGCCGACCACAATCAGCTCACGATGGAGATAATGCAGAAGGTCGCGGCAAGGCACGGCCTTGTCTGTCTGCTGCATGAAAAGCCCTTTGAGGGCGTCAACGGCAGCGGCAAGCACAACAACTGGTCGATGCAGACCGATAACGGGACAAATCTTCTCTCTCCGGGCAAAACTCCCTACGAAAACGCGCAGTTTCTTCTGTTTCTGTGCGCCGTCATTCAGGCGGTGGACGATTATCAGGAGCTTTTGAGGATATCAGTGGCAACGGCGGGCAACGATCTCCGCCTCGGCGGTCACGAGGCGCCGCCTGCCATTATCTCTATTTTCTTAGGCGATGAACTGACGGAAATTCTCAACGCCATCGAAACCGACACACCCTACTGCGGCGCGGAAAAGGAGCTTATCAAGCTCGGCGCACACGTTCTGCCCAGATTTCCCAGAGATACCACCGACCGCAACCGCACCTCCCCCTTTGCCTTTACGGGCAATAAGTTCGAGTTCCGTATGCTGGGTTCTTCAAACTCCATCGCCTGCGCCAACATCATGCTCAATTCCGCCGTTGCCGACACTCTGCGCATTTTTGCCGACGAGCTTGAAGGCTGCACCGATTTTGAAAGCGCTCTGCATGAGCTTATCCGCAAAACGATACATGAGCATAAGCGCATCATCTTCAACGGCAACGGCTACGACGATGCATGGGTGAGGGAGGCGACCGAAAAGCGCGGTCTTGCCAACCTGCCCACCACGCCCGACGCCTTCGCCCATCTGTGCGATGAAAAGAACGTCGCCATGCTCGCACGCCACAAGGTATTCTCCGAAACAGAGCTGCGCTCGAGATATGAGATAAACCTCAACCGCTACTGCGCGGCTGTGAATACCGAGGCGCAGACCATGTCCGCCATGCTCCGCCGTCAGGTCTTACCGGCTGTCGAGGGCTATGTTTCCGAGCTGTCCTCCGCCTTTGCCGCGCGAAAAGCGGTACTGCCCGAGTTGAAGTGCAGTTACGAGACAAAGACCGTCCTCCGCCTCACCGAGCTTACTGACGGGATATACGAAAATGTCGAAAAGCTTGACAGGGCGATTTCGGAGCAGTGCGGCGGCACATTCGAATGTGCCTGCTATATGCGCGATAAGGTGCTTCCTCTTATGAACACCCTCCGCACCCTCTGCGACGAGGCGGAGACCGTGACCGCCGAAAAATACTGGCCGTTCCCGACCTATGAAAAGCTGCTGTTCTCGGTGTAATTCCTTGCTTCCCCTTTGGGGATGTGCAAACCGTATAAATGCTTTGATTTGTTAATTTTTCTCTTGATACTTGATTTATTTCTATCTTTTGAGTACAATAACAGCGAAGGGAGCTGATGCGCATGGGAAAGGCGGATGTGCTGACAAAGCAATATATGCAGGATGCGGCGGTTTTTGCCGATGCTTTCAATCTCCTGCTGTATGACGGGAAACAGATCATCCGACCCGAACAGCTCCACGCCATAGATACGGCGGAAATGGCGTCTCTCTACGGCGACAGTAAAGAAAGCGCTCAAATTCAGGTGTACAGGGACGTATTGAAATACGTCACGGCGATGGAGGACGGGAAGCTTGCTTACCTTATTCTCGGCATCGAAAACCAGTCGAAGATCCATTATGCCATGCCGGTAAGAAATATGCTGTATGATGCGCTGCAATACAATTCTCAGATCAGAGAAGCGGCAAAAAAGCATCGCAAGGGCAAAAAAGCGGAGGCACTGACAAACGACGAGTATCTGTCCGGCTTCACTCTTAGAGATAAGCTTTTGCCGGTGATCACGCTGGTGGTCTATTTCGGCTCAAAGCCGTGGGACGCGCCCAGGAGTCTTTTCGATATGCTGAGTGTTGAGGACGCGGACATACTGTCTTATGTCGCGGACTATAAGCTAAATCTGCTTGAACCTCTCGCTATGAGCGACGGGGACATCGCAAAGCTGAAAACCGATTTAAAGAATGTCTTTTACTACATCAAATACAGCAGAGACAAAGAAAAGCTCTGCGAGATCGTCAACCGTGACGAAAGCTTTCGGGAGCTTCGGCGCGGAACGGTCGAAATGCTGAACGAAGTGACAAATTCAAAGCTGAGAATATCGGAGAAGGAGGAAACGGTCGATATGTGCAAGGCGATAGAGGATATCCGAAATGACGGCAGAGCCGAGGGCAGAGTTGAAGGCAGAGCCGAGGGCAGAATACTGGGCGGTCTCAGTATGCTGTGTGAGCTGGTATGCGACGGACTTCTGACCGTAGCACAGGCGGCGGCAAAAGCCAAGGTGTCGGAGGAGCAGTTCAGAAAGCAGATGGAAGATGCAGGCTACTCAAGAGCATAAATAAAACAGGAGAAGACTTCCCGACGGAGGTCTTCTCCTTTTTGTGCCGCAGGAGCTTCATTTGCTCTGCTTTTCCTGCGTTTATTACTGCATACTGTATTCTTTTTCTTCGGTCTTTTCTGAAAGTGTGTATGCCGTATCGATCACCCGCTTGAAAAGCCAGACGATAAACAGCACACCCAATATCGGGATGACGCAGGACGTAACTATAAGCACGGCTATGCTTTCAAGGAAGGAATTTATCGTGTCCTCCGCCATTTCCTTGAGCCTGTCCAGCTCACCTGTTACGATGGAAAGCCCGCTCGACTGCTCCGCGCTGTCCTCAAAGGTCTCGACCGAGCTCACGGTTTCGTTTATGGTATTCTGATATACATCATCTACCATGTCGGAAGCCTTCATGCTCAGCGGGATAATGAGCACCAGCGCAAGACCGAGGGCAAAAACCTTCGCGCCGAGTCTGCCCGCCGTCCGGCTGCCCTTCCAGATACCGAAAATAAATATTAAGCAGGCAAGGGGAATAAGCACTCTGCATGAAATCGAACCGAATATTGTCAGCAGGAATTTTTCGGTAAACAGAACGCCGAGGATCAGCAGGAAGTAATCCGCAAAATCGGCTATCTCATTTGCGACCGGATCGCCCCAGTCACTGGGCAGCATGGATATGGCTACCGTTGTGGCTGTCGTTGCCGCCGTGAGCTTCAGAACATCCTCTTTCTTCTGATCGATAGAGCCGATAACGCCGGTGTATGTATCGGAGGATGAGGTTTTCCGTGCCACAAATACACACGACACGACCGATGCAGCGATCAGCAGCACTGTGATTACGATTTTGAATGTCTTGTTCATTTTTCATCTCTCCTATCTTTGTTTAATTCAATGATATATACGTTTTTCCGACGGATTTGTTACATCATTCTCCCGCGAGCTTCGTAAGCGCGTCACCCGCGACGCGGTAGACCGTCCAGCCGGACATCGGCTCTGCGCCGAGTGAGAGATAAAAATCAATGCTCGGTCTGTTCCAATCGAGACACCACCATTCCAGTCTCCCGCAGCCGCGCTCCGCGGCAATTTTCGCAAGCGTTCGCATCAGCCCCTTGCCGTAACCCCTGCCCCGATATTCGGGCATGACATAGAGGTCTTCAAGGTAGATACCCGCTCTGCCGAGGAAGGTGGAAAAGTTGTGGAAAAACAGGGCAAAGCCGACCTCCTTTCCGTCTTCAAGGGCAAATATGACCTCCGCCTTTTTCTTTTCAAATATCCATGTTCGAAGTGTTTCCTCATCGGCAACGATCTCATCGAGCATATTTTCATAGTCTGCCAGTTCTCTGATAAACCTCAATATAAGTGCGGTATCCTTTTCATCGGCAAATCTGTATTCCATGCTGAACTCCCTCATGCACTTTTTGACACGGCGACAGCAAGCCCCCGCCCTACGGTTGTACTTCACAAGCGAATAATATCACAAAGACAAAAAAGAAGCAAATTTTGTTGAAAAAAGCTATGGCATTTCCCATACGGATGTTCTATAATACGTCGGCTGAAATCAATACACCTACGGAGTTTTTTAAAATGCTTAAAATACGCGATTTTATAAAACAGGAGCTGACGTTCTGCATAGCTCTCATTGCGGCTTTGATAAGCTGCTTTTTTGTGCATCCCGATAAGGAATATATCGGCTATATCGACCTACGCACTTTGGCACTGCTATACTGCCTGATGGTGGTCGTGGCGGGACTGCGCCGGGCGGGTGTGTTCGCAAGACTGTCCCACATTATGTGCCGCAGGGCGAGAAGCGCGAGACAGCTTGCGCTGCTGCTCGTGCTGATGTGCTTTTTCAGCGCGATGTTCGTCACAAACGATGTGGCACTGCTGACCTTTGTGCCGTTCGCGGTCGCCGTTCTCGGCATGGCGCATCTGGAAAAGGATCTTATCTGGGTGGTCGTATTGCAGACGGTTGCGGCAAACCTCGGCAGTATGCTCCTGCCTGTCGGCAACCCTCAAAATCTGTTCCTCTACTCGTATTTCGGAATAGAGATGGCTGATTTTCTGAAGATCACCGCGCCGATATGGATAATATCTCTCGCGGCGGTGCTGCTCCTCTGTCTGCCCGTAAAGAAGACCGAAATCGACGTCTTTCTCGGTGAACAGCCCATTCTCAACAAAAAATGCCTCACGGTCTACACGTGGCTTTTCGTCTGCTGTCTGCTGGTCGTGTTCAGACTCGTGGAATGGCCTGTTCTTCTGGCGGTCATTGTCGTTGTCTGTTTTCTGTACGATAAAAAAAGGCTGCTGTCAGCCGATTTCATGCTGCTTGCAACCTTTGTCTGCTTTTTCGTCTTTTCGGGAAACCTCGCCAGAATTGAAAGCGTTGACACGCTGCTGAGAAAAATTCTTGACGGTAAAGTTATGCTGACCGGTGCGCTCACAAGTCAGGTCATAAGCAACGTCCCCGCCGCTCTGCTGCTGTCGGGCTTTACGGAGGACGCAAAGAGTCTGCTTTTGGGCGTGAATATCGGCGGTCTCGGCACGCCGATAGCCAGCCTTGCAAGCCTTATCAGCCTCAAGCTGTATGCCCACGCCGAAAACGCGCAGACCGGCGCATATCTCAAAGTCTTTTCTGTCGTAAACTTCATACTGCTTGCCGTGTTCCTGCTTATCGGAAGCTTACTGCCATAGTTTAAGCCCCGCACTTGCGCCGGCACCTTTTCACCGCCTGCCGTTCTTCTGAGTATAATAGCGCAGGAGGTTGAACGATGCTTACAGTATTAAAATTCGGCGGCAGCTCTCTTGCCGATGCGGACAGGATAAGGACTGCTGCAAGGTGCTGCGCGGAAAAATTACAGAAGGGGCAGAGAGCCTTGATGGTGGTCTCTGCCATGGGTGACACGACCGACGAGCTTGCAAGGCTTGCCCGGGAGATAAACCCCGCGCCGCCGAAGCGTGAGAGCGACGCGCTTATGAGCACCGGTGAGCAGCAGTCGGCGGCGCTGATGGCGATCACTCTTGACAGCATGGGCGTTCCCGCCATGTCCTTTACAGGGTGGCAGAGCGGAATATTCACCGACAGCGTCCACACGGATGCCTCGCCCGAGGTCACGTTTCCCTCACGTCTGGAGGATGCGCTCGACAAGGGCGTCGTGCCGGTCGTGGCGGGATATCAGGGCATCGATGTTTTGGGAAACATCACGACTCTGGGGCGCGGCGGCTCCGACACGACGGCGGTACTTCTCGCCGCGGCGCTGAAAGCCGACGCGTGTGAGATATACACCGATGTCGACGGCATTTACACGGCTGACCCGAGGCTCGTGAAGGACGCGAAAAAGCTGGACGCGATCGATTACCGCGATATGCTGGCGCTTTCGCTCGCGGGTTCACAGGTGCTGCACCATAAGAGCGTGAGCCTTGCCATGCACAACAATGTCGAAATACTTCTGCTCTCGCCCTATGGCCTCGGCGGATCAAGGGTAACGTCTCTCGATGAAGCTTCCCGCCAGCGATTTGCGGGGGTAACGAGAAGCGCCTCGGACTGCACGGTCACTCTTGCGGGGAAAGCGTGTACGGCGGAGCTGCTGCCCATGCTGACGCTCGACCTTTCAGACGCCGGTGTGCGCGTGACGGGCGGAGGCACAAGAGACAACTGCGTTTACATCCGTACTATGCCCGAACAGCTCGAAATGGCATTACAGACCGTGCATGATATGTACTTTTAGAGAAAGGCTCCCTCGGTTTTGAGGGAGCTTTTTGGTATGGGGAAATATAGAGAGTTGAGAGTGGAGAGTGGAGTTAAGGTTTGATTTATACTCAGAAAGCTCCTGAAAACGTAGACTAGCTATCAGCTTCCCGCAAAAGCCCGACACCGTACAGCGGGAGGATAGTATCCTCCCCTACAACCGAAGGTCGATTGAGGAAAATATAATAGGTCGGCGCAGCCGACACTTTAAACTTAACTCTCAACTCTTCACTTTCCACTCTTTGTTGACAACCCGCGTTTTTTGATTTAATATAGGGTTCAAGGTTATCACGACCGATATTATTGAGCTTTGAAAGAGGTGACAGTTGAAATGATGAAAAAGGTCTGTTGTTGTGAATGTTGTTGTCGATGTTGCTGTCGCCGTATGTTATGAGTGAACCGGTATTCCGGTTTTTTTGCGGCGGCGCGATTTTTCGTGCCGTTATTTTATTTTAAATGAAAAGAAAGATTTGAGGAAACATCATGAAAATATATACATCCGCACAGCAGCTTATAGGACACACTCCGCTTCTTGAGCTTGCCAACATCGAGAAAGACCGTGGTCTGACCGCAAAGCTTTTAGCCAAGCTGGAGAGCTTCAATCCTGCGGGTTCTGCAAAAGACAGAGCCGCTCTGTATATGCTCAACGAGGCCGAGAAAGCGGGGCTTGTGGATAAGGATACCGTCATCATCGAGCCGACATCCGGCAATACCGGCATCGGCCTTGCAAGTGTGGGAGCGCAGCGCGGATACCGCGTGATCATCGTTATGCCCGACTCCATGAGCATGGAGAGAAGACTTCTCATGTCCGCCTATGGAGCTGAGCTTGTTCTGACCCCGGGCAGCGAGGGCATGAAGGGCTGCATCGCCGAGGCCGAGAAGCTGGCAGAGGGCTTTGACAAGGCGTATATCCCCGGACAGTTTGTCAATCCCGCAAATTCACTTGCCCACTATGAGACGACCGGCCCCGAAATATGGGAGGACACCGACGGTACGGTGGATATTTTTGTCGCGGGCGTCGGCACAGGCGGGACGCTCAGCGGTACGGCAAGATTTCTGAAAGAAAAAAATCCCGCCGTCAGAATAGTTGCGGTCGAGCCGGAGACCTCTCCGCTTCTCAGTAAAGGCTATGCCGGAAGTCACGGTCTGCAGGGGATCGGCGCAAATTTCATACCCGAGCTCCTTGAGAGGGAACTGATCGACGAAATAATGACCGTATCGGATGAGGAAGCCTATGCGATAGGTCGCGAGATGGGCAGGCGTGAAGGTATTCTTATCGGTATTTCCGCGGGAGCGGCACTCCATGCCGCCGCAGTGCTCGCAAAGCGCCCCGAAAACGCAGACAAGACGATAGTTGCACTTGTGCCGGACACGGGTGATCACTATCTTTCTACCGAGATGTTTACAGGAGGCCATAACTGATGTTCAACGACCTACGCGAAAGCATTGAGGCATACATGGCGCGTGACCCCGCCGCGAGAAGTCCTTTTGAGGTCTTTATGCTCTACCCCGGACTGAAAGCGACACGCAGTCACAAAAAGGCTCACTGGTTTTATGAGCACAAGATGTTCTATATCGCCCGACTCATCTCTCAGCACAGCCGCCGCCGCACCGGGATCGAGATACACCCCGGTGCGAAGATAGGCAAGCGGCTTGTCATCGACCACGGTATGGGCATTGTCATCGGTGAGACGGCCGAGATCGGCGATGACTGCCTTATCTACCACGGCGTGACCCTCGGCGGCACCGGCAAGGACACCGGCAAACGCCACCCCACCATCGGCAACAACGTGCTTATCAGTACCGGCGCAAAGGTTCTCGGCCCCTTTAAGGTGGGGGACAACAGCCGTATTGCAGCCAATGCCGTCGTCCTCAGTGAAGTTCCGGCGGACAGTACCGCCGTCGGCATTCCTGCGAAGATAGTCAGGATCGCGGGGAAGAAGGTCAATTACGCTGCCGAGGTGGATCAGATCCATGTATCCGACCCGCTTGCCGAGGAGCTTGCCGATATTAAGAAGCAGTTGGAGGAGCTTAAAGAAAAATCGGAATAAAAATTCATTTTCGGCAATATGGAAATTGACTTTGACCGGCTTTTTATGTATAATGGTAATTGGTGAAAATTGCATACAAAGAAGGTCATGTCAATGAAAAAACAGATTTTTTCACCCGGCAGGATGGAGCTTGCCGGCAATCATACGGATCATCAGAACGGCAGAGTTATTGCCGGCGCACTGGACAGCGGAATTTTCGCTCAGTATGAAGCCAATAATTCCGGAGTTATCCGTATCAATTCCGTCGGTTTCAAGCCTATTGAGATCAATATAAAGCAGCTCAGTGTACGTACCGGTGAATTCGGTATGTCAAAGGCGCTTGTGCGCGGCATGGTGTCCGGATTTAAGGATCTGGGACTGAAGGTCGGAGGCTTTGACGCCGTTACAAAGAGCACTCTGCCCATCGGCAGCGGGCTCAGCTCATCGGCGGCGTTTTCGGTTCTTGTCGGCAGAATACTCAACGACATTTATAATAATAACGAGGCTCAGCCCATCGTCATAGCGAGAACGGCGCAGCAGGCCGAAAACGTATTTTTCGGAAAGCCCTGCGGATTGCAGGCACAGCTTACCATTGCGCTGGGAAAGACCGTGTATCTGGACTTCAAAACCGGCGAGATAGAGCCGCTGAAAGCGGATTTTGCTTCCATGGGTCTTACAATGTGTCTGACGGAGACCGGCGGCAGTCATGCGGGACTTGACACCTCTTATGCACGCATTCCCGCCGATATGGTATATATCGCCAACATTTTTGACAAGGGTGTTCTCGGTGACGTCGATCCGGAGGAGTTCCGCAAAAAAGGCTGGGATCCCACGAGCCGACCGGTGCGCCGCGCAACGCACTTCTTTGACGAAAACGAGAGAGTACCGAAAATGCGCGACGCGCTGAAAAACAGCGACGGCGAGACGTATATGCGATTGATGAACGAGTCGGGACGCTCTTCGGAAAAGCTTCTGACGAATGTCTATACCAGCGTCACCGACGACACCAAGCTCACCGAGGGACTGGCGCTGAGCGCAAAGCTTCTGGAAGGGAAGGGCGCGTGGCGTGTCCACGGCGGCGGTTTTGCCGGCTGCGTGCAGGCACTGATGCCCACGGATTTTTACGTTGAATACAAGCTGCGCATGGAAGAACGTTT
The DNA here is from genome assembly GCA_030531595.1 of Eubacteriales bacterium. GTDB lineage: Bacteria > Bacillota > Clostridia > Oscillospirales > Oscillospiraceae > Limivicinus. The sequence goes on from JAUNND010000011.1 coordinate 24,696, forward strand.
CGGCGAAGGCTCGTGCCGGAAAATGAAGCTTTTATAGAATAGAACAGATTATTAAAGTGGAGCGTAAGTTTACAGAAGATACAATGTTTCAGTCATTTTGCGAAATGTTTTCTTATATGAAGCAGAGCTATTCCGGTCGGACGGCATTTCAGTGGGTGGACGCGGACGGAAAGAGCGTTGTCCGGCGCAGCTTTGACGAGTATGTGGCAGATTTTTGACGGGAATGTCGATTGCTTTGACACGGTCAGCCAGCTCATCCCGTGTGGAAAAACCGAAATGCGGCTGGAGTCCTTTAATCTGCCGGCAAGACAGAATTAATGACGAGCATCATAAAATGATATGGGACGGTTTCGATGACATGAAAGATGCCATTGAAACCGTCCCTTTTTCAATGACGGAGTTCAACTCCTCAGAGTATCCTTATTGAGATCGCCGAGACGGTCCGCAACCTGAATCAGGTCAAGCTGGGCGTTGGTCACGATGGAGGAGGTGACGATCCTGTCGGTGATCACATCCAGAGAAATGATGACCGACAGCGCCTCAAGGGGAATGCCGTAGACGGTAAACAGGAGCGTCATGACGGATATTCCGCTTCCCGGAACCGCCGGAGCCGCTATGGCGAGCAGGAACGCGGTCAGCGTCATCGTGATGAGCGCCGACCATGAGATGTCGACCGAAAACATCTGCGCCATGCACATCGTTCCCGCCATGATCATGATCATCCCCGTCGGCTTGTCTATCGAATATGACAACGGAATACCCACCTTCACAAGCTTGGGACTTATTCCGAGCTTATTTTCACAGATGTCCATGGAGTCGGAAAGCGTGGCGTTGCTGGAAGCGGTTGAAAGACCGACAAGAAATGTGGGCAGCAGTTTTTTCACCAGTACCGACGGTTTCATTTTCTGCTTCAGGCAAATTCTCAAAATGACCGCCGCAAGCCATGCAAGGGAAAAAACAAGCTGGATCAGCGGGAATTTATATACTGCCCCTAAATCAATATCGGATGAGCCGGAGAAGAGATTAAAGAGACTGATGAACACCACGAGAGGCAGCACGTCCAGAACAAGAACCATCATATCCTGAACGATCTGATAAAGCCCCTGCATGACATCAATGATCGGTGCAAAAGCATTCACAGAGCGGAGCATAATAAACCCGATGACAAAGGAGAGAAACAGGATCTGCAGAGCGTTGCCGCCGTTAAAGGGATCGATGAAGCTGCTTGGAATAATATCGAGGATCATGCCCCATAGCGTTCCGAAATCAAAGCCGCCCCCCACGCCGCCGCTCACCGGGAAGATCAGACCGAACACTATGACAATGACCACACCCAGAACGAGCATTGAAAGTATGATCCGGAGGATCAGCTCCTTTCCGATGCGGTTGAGAGTTGCGAGATTTCCCATACCGATGATGCCGTTTACGATCGACAGGAAGATCAGCATAGCCGACACGGCACCCAGAAAGCCCATGACAGCCGATGAAACGGGGGCAAACAGCGTATCCGTCAGTACGGAAAGCACTTCCCCCGGCAGCATACGCGCTGCCAGACCGCAGATAATTCCGAGAGCGCAGGCAATCAGCGTGGTCACCCATGCGGGAAGGCGGCTTTCGCATCTGACGGGAAAGCACAGCTCGTTGCGGCTGTTCTTATATCTCCACGTCGGCACATAACCGAGCGATTGAAGAATATTTTGAAGCCAGAAGTCCTCGTCGGAGAAATCATTCAAAGGATTAAAGCTGTCACAGTTGATCTGCAATGTAATATAGAGCTTTCCGAAACGCTTTGTGTGTATAAGCGAAAGCTCCGTCTCACTTCCGAACTTTTCCTGATATTTAAGCAGCAGCTCCTCCGCAGTAAGCCGGATTTTTGTGCAGCCCTGAGAGGAAACACGAGCGCTCTCCAGTATAGATGTGAGATCGCCGGATAGTTTTTCAATATCGCAGTTGCTTAAGTTGTACATCTTTATCTGCCTCTTTTTCGTTTGTATCAGCCGCCGTACATTTCGATCGGATAACCGAATTTCGCCCAAAACGTCATTTTTATGGTGTAAGCATCCAGTGGCGCGAGGGAATAATGGACCAGCTCGAAAAGATTGGCTGCCATGCGTTCGTTTCCGGCTTCAATGTACTGCATAATAGATTCGAAGGTGATCTCAATATCACCGTCAACATCACCGCCGGAGACCTGTTCAAGCTGCTCTTCTTTGAGAACTTTCGTTTCTTCATTTGTTTTCATAGTGTATTAACTCCTTCCGCAAAACTGTATTTCATGATCTCAAGTACGAGTGAGGCAGAGAAATGTTACATCAGTCGTAGATTCCGCCGCCGATAAATTCTCTTATCATGGCGTCTCTGTCAACAAGCTTCTCGTCAATCTCTCCGAACAGCAGCAGCGCGGGCAGAAATTCCTTCAGCTCGTCAAAGCGCTCGATCCCCTCGGGTATCTCACGGAACAGCTTCACCGCGACCTCGTTCATGACCGGCACTTCATAGGCGAAGGAGGAGTCAAACTGAAAATCCGCCTTGTTCTTAAACGGGGAAATGTACAGCTTTTCGCCGCGGCGGACGTTGGCCCACATCGCCATCGTCTCCGCGGGGGACGAGCCGCGGAAAAGATAATCGCGCACAGTCCTGCGCACAAGGCGGAACCATGTGCGCTTGAAAACGACCTCACCGTGGAATTCCACATCGCTGCTCGCGGAGATATAGAGCTTGAAAGCGTCGGTGTGGCGGGCGGTGATCATATCGTTGAGCGCGTGGATGCCCTCAAAAATGACGACCTCGTCCTTTTTCAGCTTGATGGACTTGGACGGCTCCTGAATACGCATCCGGCGGGAAAACTCATACTTAGGCACAAAGATGCGCTTCCCCTCGGAGAGCATATCAAAATGTGTATTCAGCAGCTCCATGTCAAGGCACAGCGGAGATTCAAGATCCATCTCTCCCTCGGGCGTGCGCGGCACCGTCTCGGGCGTGACGGTGTTGAAGTAATCATCAAGCCCGACATAGTGTGTGCCTATGCCCATGGCGTTGAGTGCCTCGGAGACTTTTCTCGATGTGGTGGTCTTGCCGGAACCGGAGGGACCGGACAGCAGAACGATAGGGCTTTTTGTGCGGTTATCGGCTATCATCTGCGCCGCCGTCCGAACGGAGGCGGCATAGCGTTCATCCGCGTCACGGATAAGCCCCTCGGGGTCGGATACTGTGCGGAGATTTATTTCCTCCAGTGAATATGCCATTGTCATTCTCCCTTCATACTTTATTATTCGTGGCATGGAGGCGGAACGATCAAGACCGTTCCCTACGGTGACGGTTTACATAATTTGTTTACTGTAAAATTTCGTTATCTGCGCTTTGTCGGCGCAGGTTTTTTCTATGTTGTTTATGTATTCGAACGGGTATTTCGGCGCCATGAGGCGGATATTCATCGTGTCACCGGCACATATAAGCTTTGTGGAGCCTCCGCCGCCGACGGCTAAAATACTGCAAAGCTCCTCCATAATGAATATGTTATAGAGATTTATATATCCCTCTTTTGCCCAGCCGACGTTTTCAAAGCCGCCGGACATGAACTTCTGCTTGTAGAGATAGTACGGCGCGTAACCGGCGTTTCTCAGCCGCTCCTGCGCGATATCGAGCATCCTCTCCACCTCGTCGGCGGTAGGGATCGGGGCGTTTTCAAGCGTGATGCGCGAGCCTTTTTTCAGCGACAGCGTGTGCACGGTGATGTTTTCCGGCTCAAGTGCCAGAACCCTTGTGAGCGTGTCGTCAAAGCCCTCGACACTGTCATCGGGCAGTCCCGCGATCAGATCCATGTTTACCGCAAAGCCGCCGACAGAGCGCACCTTTTCAAGTGCGTCCACAATATCCTGCGCGGTGTGCTTTCTGCCGATGGTCTCAAGCACCTTGTCGCTCATGGTCTGGGGGTTGACGCTGACACGGTCTACGCCGTGACGGCGCAGGACACGCATTTTTTCAACCGTGATCGTATCGGGGCGACCCGCCTCCACGGTATATTCTCTCAGTGCCGACAGGTCGAATTTTTCGGCAATGAGCGTACACAGCGCGTCAAGCTGAGAAGCCGAAAGGGTAGTGGGTGTGCCGCCGCCCATGTAGATGGAAATTACCCGCAGACCGTTTTCCCTGACCCTTGCGGAAACCGCATCGATCTCTTTATACAGCGCATCCAGAAACGGCCCGATAAGCTTCATGCTCTTTTCGACCGACTGACTGACAAAGCTGCAATAGGCGCATCTGGTAGGGCAGAAGGGGATACCGACATAGAGACAGACATCATTCGGCATAAGGCTCTTTTCGGCTCTGACGGTTTCAAGGCTCGTGTCAAGGCAGAGGCGGGCGCGTTTTTCGGTAACGTCATATTTTTCCGTAAACTCCCGCACGGCTCTTTCGCTGTCCATGCCTTCATCGAGAAGCGCGGCAAATATTTTGCCCGGACGCACACCGGTGAGCGAACCCCACGCGGGACGTTTTATTCCCGATCTCAGCGCGGCGCGGTATACGGCGTTTTTGATAAGCCGCTGGTTTATGCGGTCGGTGAGTATCTCCGAGGCGCCGTCTTCTTTTTTCTGTTTTGCCGATGCTCTGAATGTGCCGTCTGCGTTGACAAGGACACAGGAAGCGGTGACGAATTTTTTGCCCTCGCTGAGCTTTATTTCAAGCCTTTCGCCCTCCGGCTTTCCTTCGGGGTATTCGGGTCGTTCATTCGGAAAAAGAGAGAGCATGATCTGCTCGGAGGCGTATTTGTAATCATGTCCGATAAGATATAGTTTCAACTCTTCCTTCCTCCTGCGAATAATTTTATCCATTATACCATCATTACTTCCGTATGAAAAGGAAAAAAGAAAAATCAGTATGAAAAAGAATACGATTCCTCTGACTGGGATACGTCTGTGAAG
>JAUNND010000011.1:29627-46546 GCA_030531595.1 Eubacteriales bacterium
AGTATGAAAAAACCGGCATGATACGGACACAGGATATGGCAAATCCGGTTGAAAAAAGTAAAAGACGATGTTATAATAAAATCGCTGATTGTTTGTTTTTACTATGAGACTGACGGTCGTTTAGCCGTAAACACAGCGACGGAGCTTGCGGCAGTCAGAATGAATGTCGGATTTTTCGGCGTTTGTATCCGGAAAACGCCGGATGATATGCCGCAGAAACTTCGCTTACCGGAAAAGGCGGAGAAAAATATAAAAAAATTAAAAATAATGTTGGAAATTTTCCGGAAAGTGTTGTATTATAGATACATAAGAAATATAGTAGGGGTTTATCGCATGTTTGAAGTCGGGGAAAAAATAATATACGGTGAAAACGGTGTGTGTATCGTTGAAAAGGTCGCTCCATTGGAAATGCAGGGGGCGGCGCGGGATAAGCTTTACTATCATCTTACCCCGTTTATCGGTTCCGGTACATATTTTGCACCTGTTGACTCCAACGCATTTATGCGTCCCGTTATGAGCCGTGACGAGGCCGAGGCTCTTATTGCGTCTATTCCCGGCATTGAGCCCGCCGTCTGCCATGACAGCCGTTTCAACCATGTTGAGATGTTTTACAAAGAGCTTTTCAAACAGCATACAAACGAGGCTCTCGTTGCAATGATCAAGGGTCTGCATGAGCGTATGCGCGACAAAAAGAACAAGAGCAGCCGCGCCGAGGCGACCATGAAACGCGCCAAGGATATACTCCACGGTGAGCTGGCTATCGCCCTCGGAATAGAGTTCAGCGAGGTCGAGGAATATATAATCAGTCATATCGGAGCAGAAAGTACTTGACTTTTTGCTTTTAAAGCGTTAAACTACAAAGCAATCAGTTATTAACAAAGTAAAAACAGCAATGACGGAAACAAGTAAGTGCTCCGTAAGCCTCTTCAGAGAGCTGTCGGCAGGTGCGAGACAGCAGAGACAGGATGCGCCGAATACATTCCCGAGCCGCGACCCGAAAGCTTTCAGCAAGTAGACGTCGACGGGTACGCCCGTTACAGCGTTGCGGACATGATTGTGTCCCATAAGGCCGCATTTAATGCGGTAAACTGAGGTGGTACAGCGGTAAATTATCGCCCTCTGAGTATTGTTATATTCAGAGGGCGTTTTGTTATTACAGGAGGTATTATTATGGTCATCACTGATTTTCTCGAAAGAAATTCCAGACTCTTCGGAAACGACGTTGCGCTTGTCGAGCTCAACCCTTCTGAAGACAGGGACGCCGTGGAGACATGGCGTGAGGCAAGCCTCGTCCAGAACGGCGACTCGGACACCCCTTACCGCCGCGAAATGAACTGGCGTGAGTTTGACACACGCGCAAACCGTTTCGCCAATCTCCTTCTCAGCCGCAACGTAAAGCGCGGCACGAAGGTGGGTATGCTGATGATGAACTGCCTTGAGTTCCTGCCGATCTATTTCGGCATACTCAAAGCCGGCTGCATCGTCGTCCCGATGAACTACCGTTATTCCGGCGAGGAAATAAAATACTGTGTTGACCTTGCGGATGTGGAGGTCCTTGTATTCGGACCTGAGTTTGTCGAGCGTCTGGACGGTATCCACGACGATATGCCGACACTGTCCATGATGTTCTTTGTAGGCAAAAACGCGCCTTCTTACAGCGAGGACTGCATAAGGCTCATGGGCTACTGCTCCACAACGCCCCCTCCCATTGAGCTGACACAGGACGACAATGCCGCCATCTACTTCTCCTCCGGCACGACCGGCTTCCCGAAGGCTATTCTGCACGCCCACAGAGCGCTTTACCACTCCTGCCTTGTTGAACAAAATCATCACGGTCAGCAGAAGGACGACGTTTTCCTCTGCATCCCGCCGCTTTACCATACGGGCGCGAAGATGCACTGGTTCGGCTCGCTCATGAGCGGCAGCAAGGCGGTATTGCTGCGCGGCGTAAAGCCCAAATGGATACTCCGCGCCGTTTCCGAGGAGAAATGCACCATCGTCTGGCTGCTTGTCCCCTGGGCGCAGGATATTCTTGATACCGTGGACTCCGGCAAGCTGAAGCTTGAGGACTTCATGCTTGACCAGTGGAGACTGATGCACATCGGCGCACAGCCCGTGCCGCAGAGCCTTATCCGCCGCTGGATGGTCAAGTTCCCGCATCACGATTACGACACCAACTACGGTCTTTCCGAGTCCATAGGCCCCGGCTGTGTGCACTTAGGCTGCGGCAATCTTGACAAGGTCGGTGCCATCGGCAAGGCAGGCTTCGGCTGGGAGAGTCGTGTTGTGGACGAAAAGGGCGAGGAGGTTAAGCAGGGCGAGGTCGGCGAGCTGGCTGTAAAGGGTCCGGGCGTAATGCTGTGCTACTACAAAAACCCCAAGGCGACCGACGAGGTGCTTCACGGCGAGTGGCTGTTTACCGGCGATATGGCGCGTGTGGACGAGGACGGCTTCATCTACCTTGTCGACAGAAAGAAAGATGTTATCATCACGGGCGGAGAGAACCTCTACCCTGTTGAGATAGAGGACTTCATGCGCCGCTGCGATAAGATAAAGGACGTTGCGGTGATCGGTCTGCCCGATGCGAGATTAGGCGAGATAGCCGCCGCGATAGTTGAGATAAAAGAGGGCATGAGCGCGACCGAGGACGAGATAAACGAGTTCTGCACCGGTATGCCGCGCTACAAGAGACCCCGAAAGCTTATTTTCGCAAAGGTTCCGCGCAATCCCACCGGAAAGATCGAAAAGCCTCTGCTGCGCAAGATGTACGGCAAGGGCAGACTTGTCGAGGCACAGACAGAGAGCTGATATAAGGAGGAAAGAAAAATGTTATCACAGCAGTCACTTGCCTGGGGGCAGACAAAAAGCTGCATCCGTGAGCTTATGGAATTCGGTATGCGCCGCAAGGCGGAGATAGGCGCGGACAAGGTGTTTGACTATTCAATCGGCAACCCCAGCATCCCCGCTCCCGCCTGCGTCAAAGAAACGATAGCGGAGCTTCTTGAGGGGGACAGCATAGCCCTCCACGGCTACACCCCCGCGGCGGGTCTTCCTCCGCTTCGCAAGCTCATTTCGGAAAAGCTCAACGAACGCTACGCTCTTGATACCACCGCTGCAAACATCTATGTCACCTGCGGCGCGGCGGCGGGACTTGCGATCGCGTTAAAGGCGATGCTGCTTTCCGGCGAGGAGGTCATCACCTCCGCCCCGTTTTTCCCCGAATACAGAGTTTTCACCGAGGCGTGCGGCGGTAAGCTCGTCGCGCTTGCCCCCGATAAGAGCTTCATGATAGATACCGATGCTCTGAAAGCGGCTCTGAATGAGAAAACAAAGGCAATTATAGTCAATTCCCCCAACAACCCCTCGGGTGCGATACTCAGCGAGGATAATCTCAAGGCAGTTGCGGAAATTCTCAGAGAGCACAAGGCAAAGACCGGCAGAACGGTTTACATAATAAGCGACGAGCCATACAGAGAGCTCGTGTATGACGGAACAAAGGTACACTGTGCGCTTGAGTATTATGACGATACCGTGTTCTGCTACTCGTTCAGCAAGACTCTGTCTCTGCCCGGGGAGAGAATAGGTTATCTGGCGGTCAGCAGCAAAATGACCGATGCAAAGGATATGATAAACGCCATTGCCGGTGCGGGGCGGTCGCTTGGCTATGTAAATGCACCCTCCATGTTCCAGCAGGTCATTCTGAGGTGCTTTGACGCCGTGTCCGATGTCTCGAAATACAGAGAAAACCGCGATTTGCTCTGCTCGATAATGGACGAGCTGGGATATGAGTATATCATGCCGCAGGGCGCGTTCTATCTGTTCGTCAAGGCACTTGAGCCGGACGCAAAGAGCTTCAGCGAGCAGGCAAAAAAGCATGAGCTGCTGCTTGTACCTTCCGACGATTTCGGCGTCGGAGGCTATGTCAGACTTGCCTACTGTGTTTCAAAGGAAATGATAGAGGCGTCAAAACCCGCTTTCGCCGCTCTTAAAAAAGACTACGAATAACTCTTTTTCTTCGGCGATGCGTCAGCTCAAGGGCGGCTCTTCACTCTCCGTCTTCTTTTTCGGGATGGAGATCGTCAGTATCAGCGCCTCTTCGGTCTCCTGACGTTTGATTCCGGCGTCGATGCCGCCCTGCTTCATAAGCTCTAAGCCGCGTGTGACGGTATTGAGGAAAACTCTTACATCTTTGAGGACAAAGGTGCGCTTCGGTGCGGCTTTGTCCTCTTTTTCTCCTTCCGCAAGCAGCATATCGATATATTCTTCACTCGCCGCTACCGTAAGATCGTTTTCGATTATGTACTGCAAAACCTCTCTCTGACGGTTGGAATTCGTCAGCTTTAAAAGCGCCCGCCCGTGCCGCTCGGTGAGACCGTTTTTCCGCAGACTTTCCAGAACGTCAGGCGGCAGACGGAGAAGCCTGAGCTTGTTTGCGACCGCGCTCTGAGATTTTCCGATCTTCCTTGCGGCCTCCTCCTGACTCATGCCGAACATGGTGATAAGCTGATTTAAGCCCGTTGCCTCCTCAACAAAATCAAGATCGCGCCGCTGGAGGTTTTCGATAAGCGCGATGAGTCCCGCGTCCTCCATGCTGATGTCCATTACGATGCAGGGAACTTCCTTTAGCCCTGCAAGCTTTGCCGCTCTGAGCCTCCGTTCGCCGGCAATCAGCTCATAAGAGCCGTTTTTCATGCGCACGGTCAGAGGATTGAGTATTCCGTAGCTTTTAATGCTCTCGCACAGCTCTTTGAGTGAGCTGTCGTCGAAAATTTTCCTCGGCTGCATGGGACAGGGGGAAATGCCGGTGACGGGGACGTAAATGATCGAACCGCGCCGAAGCAGCGGTCTTGTCTTCAATGCCTGCATACAGTTCTCCTTTTGCCTTTTTTCTCTGCCGCACCGTAGGGAACGGTCTTGACCGTTTCATACATTTGCAGTGATAAAATGATACAACGCAGACAGCAAAAAAACGCACGAAAAAAATCCTTCTGAGTTTTTCAGAAGGATTTTTTTATGACAGCTTCACAATTATCCTGTTTTCGTCCTCACGCATCACTATCGAACCGCTGTCGGGATAGGTCGGCATATCGTAGAACCAGTCCGCCCAGATGATATCCTCGCGGTAGATGTAGAGATCAAGCCCGAGATAGTATTTGATGAAATCACACCTCGTGTAGCTGTCCACAAGATTGCCGTTCGGTCCGGTGAGATTTTTTGTATCGATCCGATCAAGATCATAATCCGTGCGGCTCTCGTTGCCGACAATGTCGATGATGGTCTCCGAATTGAACCCCGGCGTCTCCATCACCTGCATCATGAGCGTATTGTAAAACGCGTAGGCATTTTCATATTCGAGGAACATTTTCAGATACACTTCATTTGCAAAGAAAATGTTGCAGATAACTATCACCGCCAGCGCCCCGACAGCTCCGTCGCGCCATATAACGGCTCTGCCGATAAGGGAATCTGCGGCAGCGGCGGTCAGAAAATAGACCGACAGAAAGCCGAACTGGGAAACCGAATGAATTATGTCAACCGAAGCTATGATATACAGACAGTTTATACTCAGCGGGAAGAGGATGAGCAGGATGACCATGACAGCGGAGCTTATGAGATCGCGCTGTTTTTTTATCGCTGTCACAGCCGCGGCGATCACAACAGCGGCGCATACGATGTGAGCAATGAGCGAGAGAGTTGAATTCACAAAGCCGAAATACCCGCTGACAAACACCCGTACAAATGAGCTGTATGCGATGCGCACACGGTAGAGGATGCCGCCCTCCGCAAAGGTATCATATTCCTGATAACCGCTGCCGCCGACATTTTTTACAACGGTAGTTATCGCAAGATAAATCCCCAGCGAGACAAGCAGCACGGCAAAGTATTTCACCGCCGTGACGATAACTTTTTTCGTTTCCGCGTCATCCTCGGACAGCATCTGAAGAAGCAGGATGATGAAAAAGCTTGCCGTTATGCTGATATATGCCTGATAAATAAGCAGCGACAGTGCCATGAAAAGACAGGCAAGGACATAGCGGAGCTTTCCGCCTCTTTTGCACAGATACACTGTCAGTACCGCCAGCAGCACCGCCAGAGCGTATGGCGCGGAGGTATACATGAAGCAGAAGGTGCCGGTCTGCGCGGGAAAGACAAGCATTGCACCGGCTGTAAGGACCTTGAGCAGCGGACTTTTCAGCGCGAAAGCCTCAACGGCGACACACGCCGCCGCAGACAGCAGCACGACAGAGATAATTCCGTATATCCACGGCATTGACATATCGGGAAATATCGCGCCCGACAGCACAAGACCCCAACGCCCCGAGGTAACGTCCGCACCCTTGGAAAAGAGCGCGGCGGTCTCGTCGGCGTTTAAGAGCTTGTTCGTAAAGCAATAGCCGTGGGCGAAAAGACCGAGTATAATTCCAGATAAAAACGGAAGTCTGAACTTTATGAACAGTCCTTCAAGGGTATCGGAGAGGCGTTCGCAGAGAGATTTATTTTCCATCCGAAAGCCTCCTTAACCCAGTCTGACCACAATGCAGTCGTCTATTTTTTTCACAGAGCCGTAATACGGATACTCGCTCATTTCCAGAAAACGCTCGTCCTGCTGAAGCTCTGCGATTTTTTCCTTTGGCGCAAAGGGAATTGAAGTGCCGAGATAGTAATTGAAAAACTTCTCACGCGAATAGATGTTCACAAGATCCCACTGCGCCCCCTGAAGATAACCGATATCAATGTATCTGTCAAAGTGCGTCATTTTATTGTCCTGATCGCCGATGATGGCAAGGGAGCAGCCTTCGTCATAGCCCTCAACGGACTGCACACGGTCAAGCAGGACAGAGCAGAACGAATAAGCGTTCTCATAGTTGAGATAAAGACGCAGATATATCCCGTTTGCGAAATAAATATTGCTCACAATGGCAAGGCTTACACAGAGATATACAATATCCCTCGCGCAGCGGCTGAAAAGCTTTCCTCCGGCAAATACGCTCTCCAAAAGCATCGCCGATAAAATATATATTGAAACAAAGCTGTATAGCATCAGAGAGTGGATGGAGTCTTTTGCAAATGCTAAAAAGAGACAGTCTATCGCAAGAGGAAGAATAACGACCGCGCCGAGTATCGCGGCGGCGGCGTAAATTTTCCGTGTACGCGCCATGTTTACAGCGGCGATAATAACACCCAAGGCGCACAGTGCGGCAAGAACGATGTGGCAGTAACGCGAAAACTCGCCTGTTATGAGCGCAAATTCACGGTATGAGAAATAATACACCATGAAGTCATACGCCATGCGTATTCTGCCCAGAACGCTGACCGAAGATGACCCGTCAAGCAGGTTCTGATCCACATAGAAGTTAAATTCACTGCCCGTGAGCTTCAAAACAGCGACAGTTACAGCGAGATATATTCCGACCGAGATAAGCATCACGGCAAGATATTTCACCGCATCCGAAATGAACTTTTTCAGAGAATTTTCGCCGTCAAGAGCCGTTTTGAAAACGCACAGCACAAAAAACGAGGCTGTCACGGCTATGTACGCCTGATAGATACCCATCGACAGCACAAGAAGGATCACGGACACTATCCACCGAATACGCCCTTTATGCCTTGCAAAAAGTCCGACAGCCGTTACCGCCATCAGAAAAGACAGCGCATAGGCAGAGCTTGTGAACATGAAGCAGAAGGTGCCCGTAAGGGACGGGAAAACGGTTATCATGCCCGCAAGCAGAATTTGAATGAGTCTGCCTCTGATGTCAAAAAGGCGTATTATCAGACAGGCGGACAGCGCGAAAAGCAGTACCGTGATAATTCCGTAAAGCCACGGCATGGACTGAGCGGGCAAAAGCGGCTTCACAGCTTCAAGCCCCCAGCGGCCGGAGGTAACGGTCGCGCCCTTGCCGAAAAGCGAGTCCACCTCGTCCGCGTTCATAAGCTTGTTTGTGAACGCGAAGGTGTGCGCGGCAAGACCGCAGAGCACGGCAGAAATAAAGGGCGAGGCATAATCGGACGCCATGCGCTTTATTCTATTGTGAATTTCGGTAAGCTGCATGGTCAGTTCCTTTCGTGCTTTGCAAGGGTGAATATGCCGGATAATCCGTATGCGGCAAAGGGTATCATAAGCACAAAATACCCCATCGACTGCTGTGATTTTGCCTCAAATATAAGGTGATAGAGCATCGCACCGAATATCACAAGGGGCGCAAGTGCGTTGAGAATATTCCGCTTTTTCAGCAAAAGGATAAGAGCGAGGGTATAGCCGAGAAAGATAAGCTGCTGGAAAGAGTTCATATAATCGGCAAGAGTGTCGGCGTGCTCCGTGCAGAAGAAATCAAACAGTCCTCCGCTTTCGCTGTATGACGAGCGTACCTGATTTATCCATATACTCTGATAGGTCGGCTCGTTCCACTGGCTCACAAGCTTCCGGTGGAAAAACTCCGCCGTCATGGCGGGATCGTCACGAAATTCCCGAATACGCTCGGAGATCGCGGTCTTTGCGGTTTCGGAGGTCTTTTCGCTGTCAAAACCGTTTTTAAGAAACGCGGTTGTGGTATACTCCGGCGAGTACCAGCCGGCACAGCTTTCGCCCTCGTGAAGCCCCATCGCCATCCAGCTCCATTGCGGAATACCGTTTCCCAAGCTCTCGCCGATATTCGCCTCATAGTATTTCTGAGGCAGAGGCTTTACGGCAAAGGTGAGCGCGGCAAGCAGAGCAAGACAGGCAAGAGATTTTAGAGAGGGCTTTTTTATGATACATATCACCCACACAATGCCGATGGCGACAACATATATGAGCGCGTTGAGCTTCAAAAGCACGGCGTCGGCGATAAATATCCCGCAAAGAACACCGTAGAGTACTCTGTCCTCCTTCTGAAACAGCAGAAACATCCATATCCCATAGCAGGCAAGGCAGAATGAGGGCGTGTTGCCGTACATATATGTGCAGAAGAAAAGAGGCTGAACGCAGAGCATCAGCAGCACGGCCGTAAGCTTCTGAACCTTAACACTGCCGAATAAAAGCCCACTGATCTTTACAAGAGCGAAAAATGCCGCCGCGGTATATACTACATTCAGAAGCTGCAAAGCAACGGCTGAAAAGCCCTCGGGGGCATTGGGAAGGAAGATACCGAAAATACGGAAGAAAGCCTCCTCATACAGCACAAAGCCGAGCTGAAAGGGGAAAAATCTGAAATATTCGTGATAATAGGAGTAGTCGCCCTTTGAGGCTTGAAGGGCAAAAAAGGTGCATATATATGAGTCCTGAGAGGGGCTGAGCTTTGCCGAGCAGACAAAGGCACAGCCGAAAACCAGCGTCCAGCCGATAAGCACGATCAGTATCGCTTTGAGGGACACATTTTCAAGTACCTTCAAAAGCAGATACAGCACCGCCGCCATAAACAGCGCGATTATGGTATTGAGGAAAAAGTTGTCATCAAAAAACGTGACGACCTCGCCCTCGCCCCCTCCGGTGCTCATGAGCGTTGTGGACACAAAGGCGGACACAAGCAGGCAGAGCATAAAGCACAGCGAGAGAACAAGCACTGCTCCCGCACTAAAGCGGCTGAATTTTTCTTTCCTTAGGTTTAACATTGGCTTTTACCCCAGCTTTACGACCATAAAATCGCCGAATTTTTTCACCGAGCCGTCATAGGGAAATACGGGCATCTTCTCGACTTCACCCATAGCGTCGAGCGCACCCCAGGCGTCCCAGTCCACCGGATTATAGTCATAGCCGATATAATATCGGAGAAAGTCAGAACGGCTGTAAATGTTCAGAAGCCCTTCCATTATGCCGACTATATCGGAGGTATCTATTTCGTCCGCGTGATAAACAAGCTCGTTTGCGTCGCCCGTGATTATCAGCATCGTGTCGTTATCATAGCCCTCGGCGGACTTGACGCGGGTAACGATAGAGGAATAGAAGCCGTAAGCCTCCTCATATTCAAGCTTCATTTTCAGATACAGACGGTTTGAATAGAAGATATTGCACACTAAAATGAGCCCCATACACACGAGAGCGGCGCCTCTGAGCCGTTTGAAGTCAAGCTCCTCAAGAAGACAGGCGGCAAGCACATAGACCGATGTAAAGCTCAGCAGCATCAGCGTGTGACGCTGAGACGAGATAATATAGATACAGTTTACACTAAGCGGGAATACGATAATAAGCGCAAGCAGAAGGATTTTCCTCGCGTTGTCGCGGCATTTAATAAACCATGTTACCACCGGCACGGCGATAACGACCGCCAGAAGCGTATGCACAGCCATTGAAAAAACGGTCGGCGCAAGGTGATAATGCCCCTTTAGGAAGTAGCCGAAAAAGGCTGTGAACGCAACGCGGATACCGCCGAGAATTGATTTTATATCGCTGTTCCATGCGGCCGTGGCGTAGGAATTGTACTCAACGGCGGCAAAGTGCATGACCGCTTTGTTGATGACAAAATACACCGCCAGCGCCAGTATGACAGAGAGAATACAGCGAAGACCGTCCGTGATAATGCTTTTTATCTCGCGGCCTCTGAGCGTCTGCATGATGAAGTACACCACACAGAGAGAGACCGAGAGCGTAAAATAAGCCTGATAAATGCTTACAGACAGGCACAGCAATACAACGGCGGCAATATATCGCCCTTTTCCTCCCTTAGTGACAAGATATACAGACCATACGGCAAACAGCGCCGAGAGCGCGTAGGGAGCGCAGGTGAACATATACGCGAATGTCACCGCCTGCGAGGGGAAAGCGATTATAAGCCCCGACAAAAGCACCTGTAATATCGGTTTTTTTATCTCAAAAATGCCTATTATAAGACATATCGAGACTGACAGCAGCAAAATACAGATAAGTCCGTTTATCCACGGCATGGAGTAATCGGGGAAAATAAAGCTCGTGAGGGCAAGTCCCCAGCGCCCCGAGCTTACAGTCTCGCCCTTTCCGAAAAGCCCCGCAAGCTCATCGAGGTTGAGGAGCTTGTTCGTGAACACAAACATATACGCCGCCAGACCGAAAAGCCACGACGACCACAGCGAAATTCTGTATTCAGTTGCAGTTTTCGCGCCTGCTTCGGCGAGCTTTTCAAGTCTTGACTTTGTCTGTTCCATCCTGTATTCCTTTCAGAGACTATACCGTAGGGCGGGGGCTTGCTCCCGCCGTAGATTTGCAGAGACTCCGAGCGGCTAAATCCGCCACTCCCCCCCCCTTAATCCCCCCCCTCAGGGAGGGGGGCAAGGGCGAGGCGTCTAAAGGCGAATTATTTCCGCTGAAATTGCGCCTATATGTCCCTTTACAATGCCCCGTCCGGCATTTACGCAGTTGACCTCATAGTCATGCGATTTGCCGCCTCGGTTTACGACGGTGAGGAAGGCGTCGCCGCCTTTTATGTATCTCAATATAACAAGTACATCGGAACATGGGGCGGAAAACTCCGCTTCACCGACCGACAGAGCGGGGGAGCCGGTTCTCAAATTCGATAAGTTTACATAATATTCATACAGCCCGTTGTCCTCTTCCTTAAACGGCAGACGGTTGAACGGGTCGTTCACTCCGCACATACCTTGCTCGTCCCCGTAGTAGATGCTCGGCACACCGGGCAGAGAAAACTGAACGGCGGCGCAGAGCTTTTCCTTTTCAATCGCGGCGCTGAGCGTTTCTTCGCTGAAATCCAGTGCAAGCTGCTTTTCTCTGGACAGAGAACGGATATCGGTATCTGCGGCGAGAGCGTTTCTGAGTCTCTCCACATCGTGCGAGCCTAATAAATTCATCAGTGAGTAGTACAGCGGTCTCGGGTAATTCATCTGCTGGGAGATAAGGAAATTTCTCAGAGCGTAAGCATCTGTACGCCCATGAATGAAATCCAGAAGCGCGGTTCTGAGCGGGTAATTCATCACCGAGTCAAGGGACACGCCGAGAGCGTAATTGCGCTTGAGCCCGTAGCTCTCCTTGATGACCGCATCCTCCCAGACCTCGCCCAAAACAAGAGCATCGCTCTTTTCTTCCTTTGCGCTTTTGCGTATAAGCGTCAGTACCTCATCGGGCAGCTCGTCCGCAACATCCAGCCGCCAGCCGGCGGCACCGCGTCTGAGCCACGTTTTCACGACGCTGTTTTCACCTGTGACCACAAAATCCTGCCATTCGCTGTTCGTCTCCTCGACCTCGGGAAGCTCCTTGAAGCCCCACCAGCTTCGATAATCGTCCGGGAAACTTTTGAAGTCAAACCAGTCATAGTACGGGGAGGCTTTTCCCTGACACGCGCCGATGCTGTCATAATGCCCGTATTTGTTAAAATAAATGCTGTCCGCGCCGGTGTGGGAGAAAACGCCGTCTAAAATGATGCGTATTCCCATATTTTCTGCGGCTTTCACAAGCGCGTCAAAGTCATCAAGTGAGCCTAAGATCGGGTCGGGGCGCAGATAGTCGGAGGCGTCGTAACGGTGGTTTGAACGCGCCTCGACTATCGGATTTAAGTATATGCAGCTTATCCCGAGCTTCTTGAGATACGGCAGCTTTTTTTCAATACCCTTAAAGGTGCCGCCGTAGAAATCGTCGGGGATATATTCTTTTTCAAACTCTCTGGGCAGATAGCGCACGGGGGCATCGATGCTTGCGTGAAGCTCCGCCCTCTGACCGAGACTTTTGTGGTATTCAACGCCTCTCTGTGCCGTACCGTCGTCGGAAAAGCCGAAACGGTCGGGGAAGATCTGATACATGATGCAGCTTTTAAACCACTCCGGCGTATCAAAATCCTTATCAAAGACCGTCAGACGAAAGCCCGGACACTCCGTGCCGAAGAGCTTTCCGATAAATCCGCTTTCATCGGGGCAGAGCCATCGGGTGCTCTCTACCGACTCAATGCGAAAGCAGTAGCGGTATGCGCCGATCTCGGGAAGCGTCAGCGCACAGAACCAGACACGTCCGCTGTGCTCCATGGGAAGCTCAAAGCGGCTTTCATTGCCGTACACCACTAAAAATGCCGCGCTTATCCTGCCGCCGGTCTGCCGGAAGGAGAGTTTTACTTCCTCACCCTGCCGCACCGCTCCGTAAGGGAAACGGCAGAAGCTGTCGCGGCTGTCGCAGGTCACGGAGGCGGAGTTGACAAAGGCGCTTCTCAGAAGGCTCACGACCTGTGCCGTCCTCGGCTGCAGAGCAGACAGGTGCGCGATATCTACGTCTGATGCACAGATATCGTCACAGCACCATGCCGCCGTGCGATAAGCGCCGAGAAGCGGGAAACCGCAGTCGTCCATCAGCACCCGCGCAAGCTCGGGTGCTGTAATTGGATTGCCGGTACTGTGAAAAAATTCGCCCAGCTTTGTCACGGGCAGGCCGCGTCGGATGCACTCATGGAGCGCCTCAAAGCTCTCGGAAGCGCCTTCAAAATACTGCCGCACGGTTTTCGGGCAGTACGGAGAGTTGAGAGACTCGCACAGCTCCTCGTCACCACCGACAGCCTTCCACCGACCGTCGATGCGTTCGGAAAGCACAAAGCGTCTTTCGGAGTAGGACACGGACATGGTATAATCCGCCGCCCAGTTCTCCCGATAGCTGCCGCCGAAAAAGATCTTGAATTGTCCTTCCCTTAAATCATGCATATAAACAGTTTTGCATACTCCTGTGCCGAAAGCTCAAAGCCGAAATCGGTAGACATGGCGCGGTTTATGAGAGCACGCATCCTCTCTTTATCATAGAAGCAGCCGAGCGCGTAGTATACCGTGTCGCGCATCTCATGGGCGTTGTAGTTTGCAAAGGAAAAGCCGTTGCCTTCATAGACCTTGTTGTCGGGTCTTACGGTATCCTTCAGACCGCCGGTCTCGCGCACGATGGGCAGGCAGCCGTAGCGCATGGCGATCATCTGGCTCAATCCGCAGGGCTCAAAGCGCGAGGGCATCAGCAGGAAATCACTGCCCGCGTAGACAAGATGGGCAAGAGCTTCGTTATAGCCTATGTAGGAGGCGAGGCGGCCCTTGTATCTCGCCTCTGCGCCGCGCATGAAGTCTTCAAATTTTTTGTCGCCGCTGCCTAAAAGCATGAACTGCATATCGCGTGTGTTCATCAGCTCGTCGATCATCGCCGCCACAAGGTCAAAGCCCTTCTGCTCGGTCATTCGTGTGACCATGGCGACGATCGGGACGTCGTCACGCACCTCAAGCCCCATCTGTTCCTGCAGCGCCGTTTTGCATTTTGCCTTGCCGCCGAGGTGACCTCTGTCAAAGTGAGCGGGAATAAAAGCGTCGGTTCTGGCGTTAAAGAAATCCTTGTCGATACCGTTTACGATACCGGAAAGCTCGTGAGCGCGGGCGTTCAGTATGCCCTCAAGCCCTTCGGCGTAGTAGGGCATTTTTATTTCTTCGGCGTAATTGGGGGAGACGGTGTTTATTCTGTCGGCAAACACACAGCCTGCCTTGAGGAAGTCTGCACAGCCGTTGAGCTCCATAAACTCCGGAGTATAGTATCTGCTGTCGATACCGAGAAGATCGGACGCACTATCAAAGCCGCACCAGCCCTGAAAAGCGATGTTGTGGATGGTGAGCAGGAATTTCATGCTGCCGCGCCGGTCGTAATTATACTGGGTCTTTGCCAGCATGGGCAGCAGAGCCGTGTGCCAGTCGTTGCAGTGCAGGATCTCCGGCTCAAAACCTAAATTCGGCAGAGCATCCATGACGGCACGGCAGAAGAAAGCATACTGCTCGATCTCCGGCTGACCGCCGCGGTAGATCTTATCACCGAAATAATACTCACTGTCCACAAGGTAGACCGTCACGCCGTCAAGCGTGAGCTTTTCGATACCGGCGTACTGATGCCGCCAGCCGAGGTCAACGTAGAAGTGAAACATATGCTCGACGGAGGAGGCGTATTTCTCTTTGATGCAGCGGTGATAGGGGGTGATGACCCTTGCATCCATGCCGAGTGCCATGAGGGACTTGGGGAGCGTTCCGACCACATCTGCCAGTCCGCCGGTTTTGGAGAGCGGAGCACATTCGGCCGCCGCAAGAAGGACCTTGGGAAAGTCTTTTCTTCCTTTTTCGTTCAGCAGCTCACGGAATTCTTTTTTCATGTAGGTTTCTCCTTTTCGATATATCGCTTATCCATCGGCATGACCATATTTTTTAACATCTTATTATACAGCTAAAATCATTTTTTGCAAACAGAAAAATTCGGCGGTCACTTATCTGAAAACGCCGAATTTTTTGCTTTACCGTGCGATGATCCGGTGATATGATAATAAAAAAACGGCAGATCACTTTAGAAATTATGTAAACCACACGGCGATGAAAGGACTGAATTCAATGGATTATGATTTTCCCTCCTCGGACGGTATTCTGATTTCGGGAAAACGCGGCAGGATTTTTGCGCATTATTATCTTCCGGGCGGACCGTATCCGAAGCCGGTCGTTGTTGTCTGCCACGGTATTCCCGGAAACGAGAGGCTGTTTGACTTCTCTGTCTTTTTCAGAGAACACGGCTTTTGCACAGTAAATTTCCATTACAGCGGGAGCTGGGGAAGCGACGGGAATTATTCTGTGGCGCATTGCTTTGAGGATACGGGATCCGTGATCGAGTATGTGCGGAGAAACGAAAACGGCTGGTTCGATACGGACAATATCTTTGTTGTCGGACACAGTCTCGGCGGTCTGATGGCGGCTTATGCCATTTCATCTCTGCCGGAGGTAAAAGGCGGAGCGATCCTCGCCCCGTATAATGTCCTTGCTGACTCTGCGCCCATCCTTTCCGGAACCGGAAAAGGGTATCTTTCCGATCTGTTTTCCTCCGATACGGAGGATTTCTGGCTCAAAGGCTTTAAAAAAGAGGAACTTATCGCAGATATTCGGCGGGAACCGGAGCGCTACGATCTTGTCACCTATGCCAAAGGGCTTTCCGAAAAGCCGGTCTTTCTGGCGACCTGCATGAGAGATACGGTCTGCATAAAGGAAAAACACGGCGGAAAACTTGCCGGAGCCATAAAGGAATGCAGAGAAGACGCCCCGCTCGTGTACAGAGAATATGATACCGACCACTGCTTTAACACGCTCAGAAACGAGGTAAAAAAGGATATTACGGATCATCTTCTCGGAAATCTCTTATGATCGCAAATGCCCGCACACCTGAAATACAAAGTGTGCGGGCTGTTTATTTTAGGCAATACCGCATAATGCGGCAAGAGCAGATGGCGAGAGAAAATGGGTTCTGATGAAGGCATTTTTTTGCAGGAATACTTTGTGTATTTCAAGAAAAAATGACAAAATCAGGGCACATTTTATCCGTCAGCTGCCGCAGACGTATTGTGCGGTGTTGCCTTTACTCTATCAGAATATTTTGATGGCGCCGAAGGTGATGACCGTCATAATCGCCGCGGCAATGCACACGCCGAGAAAGATCGACGGGACAGCTTTTTTCAGATCCATATCCATCAGTGCCGCCACCAGCGCCCCCGTCCATGCTCCCGTGCCGGGGAGGGGGATAGCGACGAATATCAGCAGACCGAGCGGGCCGTATTTTTCAACGGTAGGGCGTTTATCCGAGGCACGCTTTTCCTGCTTTGAGATAAAATCATCCAGCTTTTTGTGCCTGCCGCGCAGCCATTTGAATATTTCCTTTATATATATGATGATGAAAGGCACCGGTATCATATTGCCCAGCAGTGCGACCGGCAGCGCCACCCAGTAGTTCAGCCCGAAACCGATCCCGTAGGGCAGACCCAGACGCAGCTCGATCATCGGAACCATCGATATAAAAAAAGTCGCAATCATTTTGCCGGCTGTCGTGCCGGTAAGCCAAGAAATCATTATTCCACTCCGAATGTCAATAATATACCATTTATTATATCAGAAGAAAATATAAATAACAATAATCAAATTTGCGCAAACATATAATTTGTGTAGAGTTACAATAGATGTGAGACCAAGGGGATAGAAAAAAGCGATTGAGTTCG
>JAUNND010000120.1:0-240 GCA_030531595.1 Eubacteriales bacterium
TTTGTGTGAAAAAACTACACCCTTTCCTGCGGCTTCGAACGTATTTTCAGCCTTTGTGTTTTACTCTCCGGTTTTATGTGTTTGCCGCGGGGCGTGCAGAGAAAATTCTTGACGTGAATAAAAACAGGTGATAAATTATACATTACTTGTTATTCATTACCTGAAAAAATCAACGGAGGACGATCCTATGTCTAAAACTGCAAAGGATATAATGAAGCTCATTAAAGAGAAGGACATCAA
>JAUNND010000120.1:250-1701 GCA_030531595.1 Eubacteriales bacterium
TGGTGGACTTCAAGATGGTCGATATCAACGGACAGTACCGCCATGTGACCATTCCCGCACAGAATTTCACCGAGGATACCATGCGCGACGGCATCGGCTTTGACGCTTCCAACTACGGCTACGCGGTGGTTGAAAAGAGCGACATGGTCTTTATCCCCGACCCCGACACCGCACTCATCGATCCTTTCTGCGACATCCCCACTCTGTCTATGACCGGCAACGCCATGATCATCGACTACCCCGAAAACCGTCCCCTCGCACAGTACCCGAGAAACATTGTTCTCGCGGCGGAGAAATATATGCGTGACAGCGGCATCGCCGACACCATGCTGATCCTGCCCGAGTTTGAGTTTTATCTCTTTGACGAGGTAAACTGGGAAGTAAAAGCCAACAGCATCGGCATGGAGATAGACGCATCCCAGTCCCACTGGAACACCGGCTTTGACGGCAAGGGTGTGACCGTACCTCTCCAGAAGAACTACCATATCGCCAAGCCCTTTGATACCTCCTTTGAGTGCCGCAGCGAGATGTGTATGCACATGGAGGACGCAGGCATTCCCATCAAGTACCACCACCCCGAGGTCGGCGCGGCAGGACAGTACGAGATCGAGCCGAAGCTGGGCGAAATGAGCAAAATGGCGGACGCGACCATGATGATAAAGTACATCATCCGCAACACCGCCCTCAAGTACGGCAAGAGCGCGACCTTTATGCCCAAGCCCGTATACGGCGAGGCGGGAAGCGGAATGCACGTACATATGCTTCTTATGAAGGACGGTGAGCCGGTCTTCTCCGACGATAACGGCTACTCGCATCTGAGCCGTGAAGCGCACTATTTCATGGGCGGTCTTCTCAAGCACATCGCCTCTCTCTGCGCCATCACCAACCCCAGCACCAACTCCTTCAAGCGCCTTGTCCCCGGCTTTGAAGCGCCCGTCACCGTGGGCTACGCCACCAGCAACAGAAGCGCCGTCATCCGTATTCCCGCCTACGCCAAAACGCCGAATATGCGCCGCTTTGAGCTGAGAAATCCCGACGCGACCTGCAACCCGTACTTCTGCTATGCAGCCATCCTCATGGCGGGTCTCGACGGTATCAAGAATAAGATCGACCCGCACGAAAACGGCTGGGGTCCCTACGACTGCAACCTCTTTGCTCTCCCCGAGGAGGAAAAGGCAAAGCTGCAGGGTCTGCCGACCTCACTGGACGAAGCTCTTACCGCGCTTGAAAAGGATCACGACTACCTCACCGCGGGCGGCGTGTTCCCCGAACAGCTTCTTAAAAACTTCATCGCCGCAAAGCGCGACGAGTGCCGCAAAATGGCAGCCATCCCCACCCCCGCAGAGTTTGACAGATATTACAACCTTTAATAAAAAAACAAACGGGAAGCCGAAGAGAGTGATCAGCCCCTGTCAAGGTAGACCGGGAAAATAAATAAAAAAAGATAATGG
>JAUNND010000083.1 GCA_030531595.1 Eubacteriales bacterium
CAGCATAAAGTTCATCGACGGTATAATCGTTTTCCTGCCCACGAGCAAAGAGGATACGTTCCACATCGTTTTTCCGCTTCATGCTTTCCGGAGCGTGATGCAGATAGCGTACCCGACGGAGAGCTTCTTCATAATCCGAGATGACGGATGCTATGCGCTTCATCATCTCGGGATCACGCTTTTCTTTCCAGCCCGGCTCAAAGACAAAATCAAAGAGGCCTTCATCCTTTACCGGCTCCGCACCGCATTTCTGTGTGTTCTTATCTAACATATATGCGTAATACGGGAGCTTTTCCAAATTAGAACTGACATTCTCCCAATCAACACCTGCAAAATACTTTTTCAGTCTGGCATTGACAGTCGGCTGATACCATTTGCGGCTGTTGTCATCGTCACCGACAATAGATTTATATCGCAGGAACAGACTCTTGCGTCCTTTTTTCACGCCCAGATATTCCGAAAGATCGGGCTTGATGCCGCTCTTTGCAGAATCGATTTCCAATCCCGTAAGAATTGCCAGCATCTCTGTTTCTTTGCGGCAGGTGTCCTGCTCCGTTGCAGAGGTGTTTTCGTCATAAGCAATGATACCGCTTCGCAGGGCGGCGTTGCTGATCTGTCCCACACGGGAGGAAAATGTGTTTTTCACCGTAAGAAACCGAGCATACCAATCGTTGGCATCCGAGAGCAGTGGCTCCGCCGTTGGTATCTTCAAAAGCGGCAAATATGTACCACCCGTATAATTTCTCTGTACGCACTGATTCAGCAGCGTATCGGCAACGGTTTTTATCATATCGCCGTCAAAGTCTGCACCGCCAAGCCGTTCTGGGATCAGAGACCGGGAATCTACCATCAGAACATAGTGCAGATGGGAAAGATATTTCCTGCGGAATGGACCGACGTTTTCAAGCGGAATTACAAGCGCTTCTTCATTTCGGGCAATATGCGGACTGCGCAGGAGCGTATAGGTCTTATTCTCCGTGTATCCCGGCAGCGGAGCGTACACGGTATTCCCGGACAGGCACTCCGCGTCCAGTAAGGCACTATCCCCGCCGCTTGTTCTGACAACATATGAAAGCAGCCGCATCAAATCGTCGGAAAGATAGCGGTTGTCTCCGGCGACCAATAACTGCCCGACACCGTACTTTGAAAGGATCTGTTCTGCTTTGTTTTCGAGTTCGTTTGCGTATATCGGCTCGTCCACCCAAAGCCCGTTCTTCTTTACGAGCTCCGCACGAATCCTGCGGCGGTCGGTAATGCTCAGATCGTCCCGGTCAAGATCGGCAAGAAAATAATCTCTGCGGCTGCCGTGATCTCCGATGAGACTAAAATATTCCGTTTCCGTCGTTTTCGTGACCCATTGCCGCCTGTCCCATTCCGGCGTATGAGTCCACCCCAAAGGCAGGCCCTTCGGGCGGAATTCTTCTTCGGTAATGGCGAGGGTATTCAGAAACTGATAATTCAGCTCTGTTGTTTTCTGTACGTCAGCTTTATCCGTGCCGGAAATATATAATGCGTGGTCGAATTTACGGCAGCGGTCAAGATATTCGGCAAAGGACAGACCGTTTTCCGTCATCCAGCCGAAACCTTTGAACATGCTCTTGTTGATGATCAGCTCCACGTCGGGGATGCGGTGCCGATTGCCCCATATATCCGTTATCTCCGAAACACCGAGCTCTGCAAAAAGGCTCTTGAAATCCACCTCATGTACAACGCCCTTGATATACGGCAACCGAATCTGAAAAGAATGGTGTGGATGATTTTCCGCAATGTCGATCTTTCTTGCAAGCTCGGTGGAAACAAGCCCCTCACCATCGAACTCCGTTATCTCAATATCTGCCGTTTTCTCTACACGGTGATATTTCCTTACCGGGTTATCCGTGCCGTCATCCTCGACGGTAATGACAGAGGCGTTTTTTACAATGCTTTTCGGATTGTCTATGACAACGATATGCTCTGACAAAAGCAGACTATCATCCCGATACCGCCTGCCGTCCGTAAACAGCAGAGCGTTATATGCGTATAGCTTGGAAAGCTGACACTGCCCGATAGTCATGCCGAGCATCATCCGTTCCCGCAGGGCTTCATATACATCCTCACGGACAAAAGACAACCGGGAATGTCTGCTCATACTGGCAGAGCGTTCAAAGGCAATATATCTGTATTCCTGCTTCCCGAAGAAGATATTGATCCCCTCCGGTCGGAACATATACTCTGCCTTTTTCTGTGCCTCCAATACCTTGCCTACCGGCTTGCGGTCAAAAATGCCGGAGAAGTCGATGAACACAAACACATCCCGCAGCTTTTCGGAGGCGTCGAGATCCTTTTCGTTATATCCGAGTACCCGCATTGCCTGATAGAAAATCGGGCAGTCATCCTGTTTTGTTTCCTCTACCATATATGCTTTGGACGGATCTGTAGCATCAAAAGAAAAGCGATAGCCGTCTTTTGTTTCAACTGCCGCTGACAGGATGCTGTATGCAGATATTTCCGGAATGGTGTATTTCAAGACGCTCATATCGTTCTCCTGTGTGATAGGTCTGGAATGATATTATACCACAACCACCCGTAAAATTCAATATGATGTTAATTGATAACTGCTCCCACAAATTTGCGGGAGCTTTTTTGTTATCCGGATCATATTGGATTGGAGGTGATGAAAGTGGTCCTGAAACTAAACTCAAAACAGTCGGCAAAGGTCAGACGGCTTGCCCGCAGAGAATGCTGCAACTGCGTGGACGGCAACTGTATTTTGCTCGATGACGGCGAGTCCTGTCGCTGTGTGCAGTTAATCTCCCGATACGGGATTAACTGCACTTACTTTCTCAAAGCGGTATTGCCCGCCGAAAAAGAACTCTATGAAGAAATCTTGCAGCAGAACAATTTATGATAACTGCTCTCACTTTTGCAGTTACGAAAACAAATCGGCACCCCGGAAAGACGGGGAGAAAGAAGGATAATTATGAAAAACTTTAACAACACCAAAATCATCGGCGTGGATGCAGGCTACGGGAATATGAAAACAGCGAATTACTGTTTTCGTACCGGTATCGACACCTATGAGACCGAACCGCTCTTTACACGAGATATGCTGACCTACAACGGCAAATATTATCTTATCGGTGATGGGCACAAAAACTATGCGGCGGAGAAGACAGTAGACGAGGATTATTACGTTCTTACGCTCGTCGCCATCGCTATGGAACTGAACCGGGAAAATCTCACCGAGGCAGACGTTCAAATCGCCGCTGGGCTTCCCCTTGCGTGGGTAACGGAACAGAAAGCAGCCTACCGGGAATACCTGCTCAGAAATGAAGAGGTACGTTTTTCGTTCCGAAAGAAGGATTATCACATCCGCATTGTCGGAGCCGACGTGTTCCCGCAGGGCTACGCGGCCATTGCGGACAAGACAGCTACACTCAAGGGCGTGACGTACCTCTGCGACATCGGAAACGGCACTATGAATCTGCTTTGTTGCCGGAACGGGCATCCCGATTCTCAGAAGATGTATACGGAGAAATACGGCACCCAGCAGTGCATCAACGCCGTGAAGGACGTCGTGATGAACAAGTATCAGGTGGTCATGGATGAGGGCATCATCGAGGAATATCTGAAAACCGGTGAGGCGGATATATCCAAGGAGTATCTGAAGATCATGAAGGCCGCTGCTTCCCAGTATGTGAAAGATATCTTCCGCCGCCTGCAGGATCACGACTATAACGCCGGGCTGATGCGTCTGTATATCGTCGGCGGAGGAGGCTGTCTGATCCGTAACTTCGGGAAGTATGACGAAAGCCGCGTAACGATTGATGATGATATCTGCGCTACGGCAAAGGGATATGAATATCTCTCCGAGCGCCAGATGCAGAAAGAACAGGCAACCAAATGAATATCTGTAATGTTAAAGTCCGTCTGAATCTGGACAAACCGGAACACCGTGCCGCTTATGAAATCCTCAAAGCAAGCGAAAAATCTATGTCGCAGTTCGTGATAGCCGCCGTAAATGCCTACGGCGGCTATCTTACTAAAGAGGGAGAAAAGGAACTGTTCCTTCGGCAGGTCAGTGACACGGTGCGGACAACTCTCGGTGAAATGCTTGGCGTTTCGCTTTCGGCTACAAAAACGGTTGATGTTCCCACAGATATCGCAGAAGAAAGCGGAGAAATTGCGGATGATTTCCTCCAAAACTTCTGATTGCAGTCAGAAATGCGGAGTTTCTGACTGCAATCTTCAAAAATTGACGGCAGTTATGCGGGATTATTGGCGGCAGCGAGGGCAAGAGAAATTTTCCCATCTGTATCATTGCCGTCAGATTTACGATGTTTTTGACTGCAACGTTAATAAAGATGAACGAATATACCGTCACCACTCAAAGAATACCGTCTGAAAAACGCCTGTTTATGCCTGCGGACACACGTCCACAGGTATAACGAGCATCGGATTTTGCCGTACAAAATCCACTCGAATCCACACCGCTTCCGGGTGTGGACTTTTCCCAGGGGACACCCCTGAATACCCAGTTATCTAAAAGAAGGAGGAATAAAATTGAAAGATAACAAAACCGCCCGGCTGGAAATGCGCATCCGTCTGGGCGATAAAGAGAAAATTACGAAAGCCGCAAAGCGCAGCGGCGTTTCCGTTGCGGAATATGTGGTAGGATGCTGTAAGAAGCACCCGCCGAAGGAGAAGCCGCCGGATGAATTCTGGAATCTTCTGGGTGAACTCTATACCGTTTTTGATGAGCTGTCGCCGGAAAGCCGAGAAAAACTGGCGCAGCTCATTTTGCGTTTACAGGAGGCGGTCTGATGGCTACTACAAGTCTTTGGCATATCAAAGGACGGCTGGGTGATCTCATTGACTATGTAGAAAATCCGGAGAAGACTGTGCCGAAAGGCACGGAGGATTTCTTCAACGTCTTTGAATATGTCCGCCGCCCGGATAAAACTACCGAACAGTATGTGGACGCTATTAACTGTCGTAAAGAAATTGCCTTACAGCAGATGATTCTGACCAAAAAGCAATACGGCAAAAACGATAAATATATCGCTTGGCACGGGTATCAGAGCTTCAAAGTAGGAGAAGTCACGCCGGACGTTGCTCACGAGATCGGTATGAAACTGGCAAACGAAATGTGGGGAGATCGGTTTCAGGTTGTGGTCACGACACACCTTGACAAGGATCATATCCACAATCATTTCGCCTTTAACTCTGTCTCATTCAAAGACGGCGGCAAGTACAACTATTCAAAGAAAGAACAGCAGCGACTGCGGGATACCTCCGACCGTCTCTGCCGGGACTATGAGCTTTCCGTCATTGCGCATCCGCATAAGGCACCGTCACGACCGGTGTGGCTGGATGAGAAAAGCGGAAAGCCCACCCGCTATAACGTTTACCGCAAAGACATTACCGCTGCCTTTTCGGAGAGTACAACCGTGCAGAACGCAGAGAAGTATTTACAGCGGCTCGGATATATCACGGATTTCAGCGGAGCGCACTGGAAGATACGCCTGCCGCAGTATGAACACTTTACCCGGCTTGATACTTTGGAGGAACGGTGGACACCGGAATATCTGCGAAAGAATATGGGACGGAACGCTCCCTATGGCAGCCGCAGAGCAAGAGTGGAATTCTCGCCGTATATACCATACGAATACCGCTATTATTATACGCCGTTTAAGAGAACGAGCCATATCTACAAGCTGTATGTGTATTACTGCTTTGAACTCGGTATCTTTCCGAAGAATCATTATCACGAGCCGGTAAGTCCGTATCTCCGTGAGGATTTGAGAAAGCTCGACGAGTTCACGGCACAGGTGGATTATATGTTTTTCCGCCGTATTCAGACGCTGGATGATCTTTACGATGACCGTGCCTATTTAGAGGACAGGCTCGGTGATCTGACGGCACAGCGAACGAAGCTGCAAAACAAGATAAGGCGGGCAACGCCCGAAGAAAAGGTGTCGCTCCGCCGTGAGAAAGCCAAGCTGACAGAAGAAATTACAGCAATACGCAAGGATCTGAAATGCAATTACGCTATTGAAAAGCGTTCGGTGCATATTCAGGACACGCTTGATCGGATCACCGCCAATGAGGAGCGTGCCGCCGGGCGGGACGTTCCGCAGCAAATCACCTATGAAGAAAACAATATGACTAAGAAAAAAGAAAGGAATTATGAACGATGAATAACAATACTATGAAAACGCCGGTAGCCATTCCGGTATCCAAATTACACCCCTTTGAGGGACACCCGTACAAGGTGCTCGACAACGAGGAAATGAATACGCTAATAGAAAGCATTCAGACGCAGGGTATTCTGTCACCGCTGATCGTCAGACCTATTGAAAACACCACAGATGAATATGAGGTCGTAAGCGGACATCGCCGATTACACGCCGCAGAGAAGGCAGGGCTGGAAACAGTTCCTGCTTTTATTTATGCTCTTGACCGGGATGCTGCCGCTATTGCCGTGGTAGACAGTAATCTTCACCGGGAGCATATTCTGCCGTCCGAAAAGGCGTTTGCGTACAAGATGAAATTTGACGCTATGAGCCATCAGGGAAAAACTTCGTGCCAACTTGGCACGAAGCTACGCACCGATGAGCAGATGGCGGAAAACTCTGATGACAGTGCGAGACAAATTCAGCGGTATATCCGTCTGACCAATCTCATTCCAGAACTGCTCACGATGATGGATGAGGGAAAGATCGCCCTGTCTGTCGGCGTAGAGCTTTCGTTCCTGCCGGAGCAGTTCCAGTACGACGTTTTGGAAATCTGTGAAATGAACGACTGCACGCCGTCCTACTCTCAAAGCTGGCATCTGCATCAGTATTACAAGGACGGAGCGCTGGATAAGTTCCTGATTTTCAAGACGCTATCCGAAGAAAAAGCAAATCAGCGGGAGACGATAAAGATTCCGGTGGAACGCCTGCGCGACATTATCCCGGATGGATTCACTGTCAAGCAGACCGAAGATTTTCTTGTGAAAGCCGCTGATTATTACACTCGCTATCTTCACCGACAGCGAGACCGAGAAAGATGAGGTGCGCCTATGACCAATGAAAAAAACACTGCGCGCACCTCTGTGGAGCTTCCCGAAGAGCTTCTGATATCATTTGCAAAATTTCTTGCCCCGGAAATTGTAAAATTCTATCAGAGCGACGAGGGAAAAGAATACTATGCTCAGTGGCTGAAAAAGCACCCTGAGTATTCTTAAAATATACCTGCTGCCCGGTGCATTTTCCGAATGTGCCGGGTAGCATTTTCACAAATTCGATTTTGAAAGGATGAAACAATATAATGATTTACAGCAGAAACCATGGGAGGAAAACAGATGAATGTTGTCATATATGCCCGTTTTTCAAGTCACAGTCAAACGGAGCAATCCATTGAAGGACAATTAAAAGTCTGCTACGAATTTGCCGCCGCCAACGATTATACCGTTGTCGGAGAATATATCGACCGAGCCCAAAGCGGCACATCAACCGATAACAGGCAGAAATTTCTCAAAATGATCGCCGACAGTGATAAACACACTTTTGAAGGAGTCCTTGTCTACCAGCTTGACCGCTTTGCCCGTAACCGTTATGACAGTGCCATCAACAAGGCTCGGCTCAAGAAGAACGGTGTACGTGTCATCTCGGCAAAGGAAAATATCAGTGATGATGCCTCCGGCATTCTGGTGGAGGGTGTTCTTGAAAGTATGGCAGAATACTATTCAGCAGAGCTGTCACAGAAGATACACCGAGGTATGGCAATCAATGCTGAAAAATGTCTGTCCAACGGGAGCAATCCCGGTCTTGGCTTCAAGGTCACGGATAAAGGTGAGTTCTACGTTGATCCCGATGAAGCAGCTATCGTTCGAGAAATCTATGAGCGGTACGCCAGCGGCGAAACGAAAACGGAAATCATTCGTGATATGCAGCGGCGGAAAATTAAGACCTCTTTGGGCAAAGAATTTAGCCCAAACAGTCTCAGCAGACTATTAAGTAATAAACGCTATATCGGCGTTTATTTATACAAGGGTCAGGAAACACCGGGCGGTATGCCCCGTGTTCTTGATGACGAATTATTTTATAGGGTGCAGGATATGATGAACAAAAACAAGACAGCTCCGGCAAGAACGCACGGAGAGGGCGAATACCTTCTGACAACGAAGCTCTTTTGCGGATATTGCAAAGAAATGATGACCGGCTACGGCGGTACGGGTAAATCCGGTCGTGCCTATCATTATTATGCCTGTAAAAAGGCGAAAAAGAAAAAGTGTCATAAGAAAATCGTCCATAAGAAGTTCATCGAAGACCTTGTGGTGGCAGAATGTCTGAAGCTTCTGACGGACGAGAAGATTGCTTTTATCGCCAAGAAGGTCGCCGAAGAGTGCGGCAAAAATCCGGATAATATCTCTATCCGGGAATTGAAAGCCGCCATCAAGGAGGCCGATACCGCTATTGAAAACCTTTGGAAAGGTATCGAACAAGGGCAGGCGGTTGATATGCTGACAGAGCGTATTCAGAAACGGCAGGAAGAAAAAGCGGCACTGGAAACACAGCTTGCCATCGAAGAAAATAAGCGCATCAATCTGACTGAGCCGCAGATCCGTGCATTCCTCGATTATGTCCGTGAAATGCCGGATGATGATATCACCAAGCGCCGGGCACTCATCAATATCTTTGTACACTCGATTTACCTTTACGATGACCATTTTACAATGATCATCAATGCCAGCAAGAAGCCACTGACCATTGACAATATCCCGCTTGAGGATATAGAATCAGCACTTGAGGGCGAAAAGGATTACTTGGAGGGGTGTTCGTCTATGACGACACCCGCTCCACCAA
>JAUNND010000121.1 GCA_030531595.1 Eubacteriales bacterium
ATCCTTGGTAAGGATGAGGTCGGCAGTTCGAATCTGCCCAGCAGCTCCAGAAAAAACCACTTCTTCGGAACAATGTCATTTAGTTAAAGATTTTTCACTGTAGGGCGGGGGCTTGCTCCCGCCGAAAAGTCAGGGTTTCCGCAGTGTTACGGCGGGAGCAAGCCCCCGCCCTACGGTCACAGTTTTCTTAACTTAATGACATTGTTCTTCGGAAGTGGTTTTTTCAACGAAATAAATCCCTTGCGGGATTTGTGAAATGCGTATCCGCGTGAAATAAGCCTTCGGCGTGTGAAATAAGCCTTCGGCGTATAAAATACCTGCGCATAGCGAGGGAAAGGGCTTCATTTCAGATCGGTAAAACCGAAGAGGGATGAGCGCGAGAGCCGCTTTACTCCGTTAACAATACAGTATTTATACAAAAGGGGTGCTTTTATGGCAGAGTTTGCAGAAAACAATTTCAGGGATCTGAATGATTTTTCATTTATGTCAAAGACCGCGGGAGCACGCAGCGACTATGTGCAGGGCGGCGGCGGCAATACCTCCGTCAAGCTTGCCGGCGGACTCATGGCGATCAAGGCCTCGGGCTTCTGCCTGAGCGATATTGAAGTCGATAACGCCTATGCCGTCCTTGATTATGAGGCGCTTCGCGGCTTCTATTACGGAAACGACCCTGCGGATTTTGAGGACGTTGAGAAGCAGGGCAGCGCGTTCACGAAGGAGCAGGTGCGCGTCATCGACGGTCTGGAATCCCGCCGCCCCTCCGTTGAAGCGGGTTTTCACTCCATTCTGAAAAAATTCGTCTGCCATACCCACAGCGTTTACGGCAATCTCGCCTGCTGCTCGCTCGACTGCACCGATATCGCCGCCAAAGCCTTTGAGGGTGCGGATTATTCCTGGGGCTGGGTGCCCTACACCGACCCCGGCTCAAAGCTCACCTTTGCTATCCGCGACGAGCTGAAACGCGTGGAGCATGAGTGCGGCAGACAGCCCGCCGTTATCCTTATGCAGAACCACGGCATCATCGTCCATGCCGACGACGCGAAGACCTGCCTTGCAATCCATGCCGACGCGAACGAGCGCCTTGCACGCTTTTTCGGCGTGACCGGCGAGAGCTTTCCCGCAGTGGGACTTAAAGAGCTCGGCGACGGACTTTACACCGCCGATTGCGGATATCTGACCGAGGCGCTTAAAAGCGGAAAATTTGATTACAGAGCGTTCATTGAAGCTCCCCTCTATCCCGACCAGATGGTCTTTCTGATCGGCACTCTTTTTGAGAACAGGGCAGAGCCTGCCGAGGGCGAGGCAAACGTTGACTTTGATAAAGGCACGGTCACTTTCCGCATGAGCGCGAAAAAGGCACAGGTCATCGCCGAGACTCTGACCGCCGTCTGCTTCATCGAGAACACGGTAGAGGCGAGCGGACACAAGCTCTCCACGATGGGCGAGGCGGCAAAGAGCTTTATCGCCAACTGGGAGAGCGAGAAATACCGCAAGTCGATGGCGAAGTAAGCAGACTGCGTGTGCAGAGCGGAGATATGCGCCCACAATAAGCTTTCGGAAGATAATTTCGGCTTTTTTCGAAAAAATTTCAAAAAAGGCTTGCAATTTCTGTCCGGCTGTGCTATTACCCGAGTTTGCCACTTGCAAAAATGAAAAAATCAAACTTTCAGAACTAATATTC
>JAUNND010000084.1 GCA_030531595.1 Eubacteriales bacterium
CTTGCGGGTCATCATTGCGCCTTTAACTCTTGCCATTTGATTATCCTCCTATATACCGTCTGCCCTTATTTGTAAGGGATCATCTTTTTGATTGCTGCTTCGTTGGTGACATCTGCATAGGTCTCGCTGCGCAGACGGCGGCAGCGCTTGGCATCCTTCTTGGTGAGGATATGGCTCTTGAAAGCGTGTGCACGCTTTACTTTACCGGTCTTGGTGAGATTAAATCTCTTTTTTGCACCGCTGTGGGTTTTCAGTTTGGGCATGATATTTTCTCCTTCCGTAACTGGGTTAATACAGAAATTTCTGCTGTATACTGTTATTTATCCTCGGACTCGGCGGGAGCATCTGCTGCGGGCTCTGTCTTGGGAGTCTTGGGTTTTGCCGGCTTCTTTGCCGGAGCGACAGGCTTGGGAGAGAGGAACATGGACATATTCCTGCCCTCAAGCTTGGGAGCCTTATCCATGTTGGCGACCTCAAGGCACTTTTCCGCGAAGTCTCTGAGAAGCTCGTCGCCGATCTCGGTGTGCGCCATCTCTCTGCCGCGGAAGCGGACGGAGACCTTGACTCTGTCGCCGTCTGCAAGGAACTTCTGCGCGTTTTTGATCTTTGTGTTCAGATCGTTGGTATCGATGCCCGGGGACATACGGATCTCCTTGATCTCGATGACACGCTGATTTTTCTTTGCTTCCTTTTCCTTTTTACCCTGTTCAAAGCGGAACTTGCCATAGTCCATCACCTTGCATACAGGCGGGACGGAACCCGGAGCGATTTTGACCAGATCAAGGTCGTTTTCCTCCGCGATCTTAAGAGCTTCCTCGGCAGACATGATCCCGAGCTGCTCGCCCTCGACGCCTATGACGCGAACTTCCTTGTCGGCGATCTCTTCGTTGATTTGATGAACAGCGTTTGCGATATGAAACACCTCCGGTAAAAAGAAAAATAAAATAGAAAAACGCGGACGCATGGCATCCGCGCAATAAGCACAATGTCCCCTTCGGGGAAATGCAGATTATTGACCTCGACGAACCGTACCGTTGTCGGGTGAGGACGGCGGATACCATACCTACTTCCTTTAAGCGTAGGTAGTATACCGCAGTTTCATCCTCTTGTCAAGAAAAATTTTTGCCGGCGTTCCCGTTAAACAGCATAAAAATGCATAAAAAATGACCGCCTTTCGGCGGCAATGTCAGTAAGCTAAGGCTCTCTGAGTGTAGGGAACGGTCTTGACCGCTGACGAAAATTCGCGGCGTTCGGGCGTCAGCGGTCAAGACCGTTCCCTACCGTGCGTTTGCTGACTTACTGCTATTGCCTTCAGGCGGTCAACGTCATTCAGTTAATGATTTTTCACTGTAGGGCGGGGGCTTGCTCCCGCCGAAACGCCGCGAAACCCCGTACTTTTCGGCGGGAGCAAGCCCCCGCCCTACGGATGCAGTTTTCTTATCTTAAAGACTTATTTCATCGGGCGTAATGCTCCGGAATTTTCTGAAAAGCTCTCTTGTCTCCGCGGCGAGGATGGCGAGGAAGACAAGGGCTATATATTTCTGGTCGATGATCACGATCTCGGTGAAATAATACATATAGCCGATAACGGACGAGAGAATAAGGCATACGGGAATGTACCACTTGCGCCGGTCGTACATGAAATATATAAGCGCCATGATATCCGCCATGTAGAAATATCTCTCGTGCATTCTCGGGAGCAGATACGGAATAAGCATGGAGGACAGGAAAAACAGCTTAATAAGGTCGTTATCATCCATTTTCTTTACGAACGTCGCGCAGAAGTACACAAACAGTATCGCCGCGGCGCCCGCCGTGAATACGGACACGACGGAGAAGCTCTCAAAATCCGCGCCCTCAAAGAACCGCCAGACAGTCGGCGCGTTGTGGAAAAGGAAGGCGTATTCCTGCGTCTGGTGAGAATATATCTCCAGACAGCTTACAAGGCTCCTTCCCGCAAGAAACGCCGGAATGAGAGAAATTATGTAAACCACAGGTATCCATACAAGGTGCTTCCATTTCACCTTGCCCATGAACAGCGCGATCCCCAATGCGGGCAGGATGAAAACAGCCTGCATCTTGAAGCAGAAGGCGACCGTCCAGCATATCGCGCATTTTCTGCCCTTTCCTTCGAGGGCTGATAGCATAGACATAAGGCAGAAGGACACATACAGCGCGTCGCACTGCGACCACTGGGCGCTGTTGATCATGACGGTGGGAGCGGCAAGCGTGAGGATAAAGGACGCGACCTGCAATCTGCGGTCCTTCACGCCGAACATGACGAGCTTCATCACGAAATACGCCAGAACGATGTCGAAAACGCAGCTGAAGGATTTTATCAGCAGCATGGAGTGCATATTGATGCGCGAGAAGATCAGCAGGATATAGATGTAGGGCATATTGTAGTCGCCGAGCGGCGTACAGAGGGCTTCCTTCACGCTCATTTCACCCAGCTTGCGCACCCAGTCCTTGAGAAAATACTCATAGTCGTCGGACACAAAGTAGAGAAGGCTTACACGGGAGAAAAGTACGCAGGCAAGGCACGCGGAGGCGGCAAGCAGGGTTATCGCGTCAAAGCGTTTCTGCGCGATAAGAATTGACTGCGCGATAAAATACAGCCCGCCGAAAAACACGGCGGTATAAACAGGATAGTCAACGTTCACCTTTTCGGCGGTGAGTATGACGAAAACTCCGAAACCCGCAGAGAGCACCGCCGCGGCGATATACAGCAGAAGCGTGTTTTCGGATATTTTTTTCAGTTTTACGGAAGCGCTGCTCAAAGTATCACCTTCCTATCAGTTTGCCGTTATAGAATACTATATCAGAGCAATTAAGTCAAACAGTTTCCATTTTTTCAGCCCTTGTCAATATGACGAAGATGCTGTATTATAAAACCATGATGACTGATACAGCGAAAAAAAGCCGTTTAAGGCTGTTATATGCCGTCTGTCCGGTGAGGCACACGCTTATGCTTATCGGACTGCTCGTGATCACGCTCCATCTTCTTTTGCGCCTCGATCACGCGCTCATGGCAAGGCTGTCCGAAGGCTTCGTGCATCCCGTCCACAAAGCCCTTGCCAAGCTTTGCGCGGTGTTCCCGTTTTCGGTCGCGGAAGTGCTGATCTGCCTGTTTTTTACCGCACTATTAGTTTACATAATACTAAAGCTTGCCCGACTGAGAAAAGCGACGGATAAACGGCGCGAAGTTTACATAATAATTATGACTCCGCTCTGCGCCGCCGTGTGTGTCTATGCGCTTTTCTGCGTCATGTGGGGCACGTATTATTACGGCGATGATTTCGCCTCAAAAAGCGGTCTCACCGATAAGCCGGTCAGCGTTGAACAGCTTGAGAAGACGACGCGGTATTTTGCGGAGCTTGCCGGAGAGTACTCCGACAGAGTTTCAAGAAATGAAAACGGCGTGTGCAATTCCGATCGGGAAAAAATACTTGAAAGATCGGCGTATGTTTTTGACAATGCGGAAAAGAAATTCCCATGCCTTGCGGGTGACAGGCTCTGCGCCAAAGGCTTTAATTTTTCACGGGCTCTCAGCGCCGTTGATTTTATGGGCTTTTTCTTTCCCTTTACGGGCGAAGCGAATGTGAACACCGATTTCCCGCCCGCGCTCCTTGCCTCCACGGCTGCCCATGAGCTTGCCCATCAGCGCGG
The DNA here is from genome assembly GCA_030531595.1 of Eubacteriales bacterium. GTDB lineage: Bacteria > Bacillota > Clostridia > Oscillospirales > Oscillospiraceae > Limivicinus. Next base: position 3,670 of record JAUNND010000084.1, read on the forward strand.
CGTTGCCGAGGAGCAGGAGGCAAACTTTGCCGCGGTGCTCGCCTGTCTTGAATACGGTGATCCGGATTTTGTATATTCCGCCGCACTTCTGGCATATATCCACCTCGGCAATGCGCTGTATGAGGCAGACGGTGACGCATGGCTGGAGATTTACGAAAGTCTTGACGGAAATGTAATTGCCGATCTTGAAGCCGACCGCGCCTACTGGCAGCGTTTTGAGTCGCCTGTGCAGACGGTTTCCGATACGGTCTACGAAGGTTTTCTGCAATCGTACGATCAGGAGCTGGGCCTGGAGAGCTACGGCGCGTGTGTTGATCTGCTGGTGAATTATTATGGATGAATTATAGCGGTGATCGGGAGAAAGCTTGCCCTGCTGACGCTCGAGGGAGTCGATCTTTCCGAAATCTTTGTTTGAATTAGGGTAGATTTCGATCAAAAAATGTGTTATATTGAAAAAAACAGTTCGGAGAAGAAAAATGCGTCTGAAAACCCTCAAAGCCGATCCGGCGGGAAATATCACCGTGTTCGTGCTCGATGAAGTTCCCGCAGTTTCCCGTGCGGAGCTTGCCAAAGCGATCATGGCGGCAGACCCCGAAACCGAGCAGGTCGCCTTTCGCACGAAGGAAAACAGAATAGAGATGGCGGGCGGGGAGTTCTGCGGCAACGCCTCCCGCGCTTTCGGGCTGCTCCTTGCCGATGAACGCGGCATAACGGGGGAGTGCGAGGTACGCATTGAGATAAGCGGCACGGATGGGGAAGTGCCGGTATGCGTGAACACGGCGGAGGGCACGGCGAGCGCCGAAATGCCTTTGCCGCAGTATGTGGGTGAGCGCACGGTCGGCGCTGTCACGGGAACGCTGGTGCATCTCGGCGGGATCGCGCATTTTGTCGTCGAGGGCGTTGAACCGTCAAAGGAGTTTTTCGAAAGCGCGGAGAGCGTTTTTTCGGAGTTTCCGACTTTGGAAGCCTACGGAGTCATTTTCCTTGAAAAAAACGGCAGCCGCATGACGCCGCTCGTGAAGGTGCCGGAGGCGGGAAGCCTTGTGTGGGAGGGAAGCTGCGGCTCGGGCAGCGTAGCCTGCGCCGTCACACGGAGTATCGGCGTCAACGGCGTTTACTCGGAGAAATACATCCAGCCCGCCGGTGAGATCATCGCCTCCGTCACGCGCAGAAACGGCGAAATCGTCCGCGCTTCCATCGGCGGCACGGTGAGACTTGGTGAGATCAGGGAAATCGGAATAAACTGGCAGAATACAGGAAGCAGAATAAATATATTGACACTGTAAATAAAAATATATATAATATATGTACTGCACATACCGCTCAGCGAAAGGAGTGAAGCTTATGGCAGGCAGTATAAATGTCAATATCCGCATGGACAGTGAGCTTAAAAGACAGTTTGAAAATTTCTGCTCCGATATGGGAATGACTATGACGACCGCATTTAATATCTTTGCAAAAAAGACGGTTCGTGAGTACCGTATTCCGTTTGAGATCGGCGCGGAAATACCGAATTCAGAAACCGTGGAGGCCATAAATGAGGTTCGGAGAATGAAGGCTGACCCGACACTCGGAAAAAGCTATTCGGACGTTGATGAAATGATCAGGGAGCTTCTGCAATGAAGTACACTATCAGACCGACCTCAAAATTTCAAAAAGACCTGAAAAGAGTACAGCGGCGCGGATATGACATTTCGCTGCTGACAGAGGTTATCAGACAGCTTTCATCGGGAGAACCTTTGCCGGAAAAGAACAGAGATCATAATCTGACCGGTGATTTTGCCGGATGTCGGGAATGTCATATTACACCCGACTGGCTGCTGATTTATGAGATCGCAGACAGCGAATTGATTTTATACCTGACAAGAACAGGGACACACAGCGATTTGTTCTGAACATACTGTTTTTATTATATAGGAGGCTTTAATATGAAAAACATGAAAAATACCATCCAATGCGTATTGAGCGCGGTAAACGTTGTTCTGGCTGTTATTATTCTTATCAGAACGATCAAAGAGACGAAGGAAGAAGCATAATATTCCGCACTCTTTGTTTCGCCCCGCCTTATAAATCGGAAAAAACAAGTCAAAGGCATCGGAAACCCTTGACAGAATAAAGGCGGGAGTCGTATAATAGCAGTACAAAAAGATGCTGCCGATAGACGGTCAGCCTCTCAAACTGTTTTAGAAATAACCGTTAGTTTGTGAGACTTGGGCGGTTATTTCTTTTTTGCCTGAATGAACAGACTGACAACGCCGAGAATGATCATGCAAAGCTGATACAACTCAGTGAATGTTATGTTCATTAGCATCACCCTCTCATGAGCAGAGAGGGCAAGCCCTCTCCGAATGGGAGAGGCTAACCGCCTACCGTTATGGCAGCACCCGCGTTATGTTAACACGAAGTGACAGAATTTGCAAGTATTTTTTTGCTGTCAATAAAAAACACTTGACAGCCGTATATGTTTCGTGTATACTCTGACAAGGCTGAAAGCTTGACAGGAGGTGTGACCGTGGAAAACGACAGACTTGAACGCTGTTTGCTGCTGGATTTCTACGGTGAACTTCTGACGGACAAGCAGCGCGAGTGTTGCGAGCTGCATTTCAATGAGGACTTATCCCTCGGTGAGATAGCCGAGCAGCTCGGTATCTCCCGTCAGGGCGTGTGGGACAATGTGCGCCGCGCAGAGAGCGCCATGCGGGACATCGAAAACAAGACCGGTCTGATACGCCGCTTTTCCCGCACCCGGGACAGACTTGAAAAGGTCTCCGAAAAGCTTGCGAGGCTTGCGGAGCAGTCAGAGGGCGAGACGAGGAAGATGATCGAGTCGGTAAAGGACGAGATCGACAGTATGAAGCTTGAGGTGTGATCTATGGCGTTTGAGAGCCTTTCCGAAAAACTGAATGCCGCCTTCAAAAAGCTTCGCGGCAAGGGCAGACTGACCGCTGCCGACGTCAAGGAGGCTATGCGCGAGGTGCGTATGGCTCTGCTTGAAGCGGACGTCAGCTATAAAGCGGTCAAGGAATTTACAAAGACCGTGACCGAACGCGCAAGCGGCGCGGATGTGCTGGAGGCTCTTTCTCCGGCGCAGATGGTCATTAAAATAGTCAATGAAGAGCTTACCGCTCTGATGGGCGGCGAAAATCAGAAGCTCAATATCGGTTCGAAATCGCCGAGCGTTGTGATGCTTGTCGGTCTGCAGGGCGCGGGCAAAACGACGAACGGCGCAAAGCTTGCCGCCTATATGCGCAAGCAGGGCAAACGCCCGCTGCTTGCCGCGTGCGATATCTACCGCCCCGCCGCTATAAAGCAGCTCGAAACAGTCGGCGCACAGCTCGATATCCCCGTTTTCCAGATGGGGCAGACAAGCCCCGTGGATATAGCAAAGGCCGCCATAGAGCACGCAAAGTCGCACGGCAATGACCTTGTCTTTCTCGATACCGCCGGCCGTCTGCATATAGACGAGGCGCTGATGAACGAGCTGAAGGACATCAAGGCCGCCGTCGAACCGGCGGAGATTATGCTCGTTGTCGATGCGATGACAGGTCAGGACGCCGTCAACGCGGCGACCGCGTTCGATGAAGCCCTCGGCGTGACCGGCGTCATGCTCACAAAGCTTGACGGCGACGCGAGAGGCGGCGCGGCTCTGTCCATAAGATATGCCACCGGCAAGCCCATCAAGTTCATCGGCGTGGGCGAAAAGCTCGACATGATAGAGCCGTTCCACCCCGACCGTATGGCATCCCGTATCCTCGGCATGGGCGACGTGCTCACGCTCATTGAAAAGGCGGAGGCGAGCTTTGACGAGAAAAAGGCGCTCGAAGCCGCCGAAAAGCTCAAGGCAAACCGCTTCACCCTCAACGATTACCTCGACCAGATGGCACAGCTCAAGAACATGGGCGATCTGGGCGACATCGCCGCGATGATCCCCGGCGTGGACGCGAAGGCGCTCAAGGGCGCCAAGCTTGACGATAAGGCGATGGCGCGGCAGGAGGCGATCATACTGTCCATGACGCCGAAGGAGCGCGAGAACCCCACGATCCTCAATTCAAGCCGCAAAAAGCGTATCGCCGCCGGCTGCGGACAGGACGTCGTGGACGTCAACAGACTCATCAAGCAGTACGAGTCGATACAGCAGATGATGAAGCAGCTCTCCGGCAAGAACATGAAGAAGCTTCAGAAGAAGATGGGCCGCATGGGCGGCATGGGCGGATTTCCCGGACTGGGATTTTAATGTTTGCACTCGCTTGAAATGCGTTTGTAATATATATTGATTTTTTGGAGGAAATATAAAAATGGTCAAGATCAGACTTCGCAGAATGGGCGCAAAGAAGGCCCCTTACTACCGTATCGTTGTTGCGGATTCCCGTTCTCCCCGTGACGGCCGCTGCATTGAAGAGCTCGGCACCTACGATCCTTCCGCAGAGGGCGAAAAGCTCAAGGTCGACGCAGAACGCGCAAAGTACTGGATGAACAACGGCGCACAGCCCACCGACACCGTTCGCGGACTGCTCAAAAAGCTGGAAGCTTAATCGGGAGTTTTAAGCCGGCATGAAAGAACTTTTGACCTATATTGTGCAGAGCCTGGTCGATAATCCCGAGCAGGTCTCTGTGACCGAGCGCAAGGCCGACGGCGAGACTGTCTTTGAAGTCAAGGTTGCCGACGGCGATATGGGCAAGGTCATTGGCCGTCAGGGTAGGATCGTCAAGCAGATCCGTATACTCATGCGTGCCGTTGCTCAGAGAAAGGGCA
>JAUNND010000085.1 GCA_030531595.1 Eubacteriales bacterium
CTTCTGCCAGACCTTCATTCAGCTTATTGTTACCGTATACTTCAATCGCTTCACACACGATGGCTCGACCTCCTTCTGTTTCCTTACTCTGATCTGTTGATTTTTACTTTACCATAGGTCGTTACGCATTGCAACCGAGCTTTCATAAAAAATACCGTCAACGCTTCTGCTTTACAACTTACTTACAACTTCCCCCGTAAAAAAGTTGACTGCATCATATCCTTGTGTTAATATTAAAAAGTTGTATTTTATATAAGGATAAGAAAATATGAGCTCGAAAACCGTTGACTTTACACAGGGGAAAATACTCTCTCCGCTTCTGAAATTCGCTCTGCCCATTCTCGGAGCACTGCTTTTGCAGGCGACCTACGGAGCGGTCGACGTGATCGTGGTGGGGCAGTTCTGCTCACCGTCCGATGTGTCCGCCGTGGCTATCGGCAGCACCCTCATGCACACGGTGCAGGTGTTCATCATCGCGCTTGCCATGGGCACGACCGTTTTATTGGGGCAGCGGCTCGGCGAGGGACGTGCCGACACGGCGGGAAACGTCATCGGCAGCGCGATATGGCTCTTTGCCGCAGTGGGACTTGCACTCACGGCGCTCCTGCTCACCTTCTCCGACGGTATTCTGCATCTCATGCAGACGCCGCCCGAGGCGCTCGTGCCCGCAAAGGAGTATTTCACGATCTGCGCAGTCGGCGCGGTGTTCATCGTTGCGTACAACGTGCTGGGCAGTGTCTTTCGCGGCATCGGGGACTCAAAAACGCCGCTGATCGCCGTATGCATCGCCTGCGTGTGCAATATCGCCGGCGACCTCTGTTTTGTCACGCGGCTCGACATGGGAGCCGCAGGCGCGGCGCTTGCCACGGTCATTTCCCAGGGAATAAGCGTTGTACTGAGCGTGCTGATGATCCGCAGAAAGGGTCTGCCGTTTTATTTCGGCAGAAGCAGTCTCGCTCCCGACCGCGATATACTGAAAAAGACCCTGAAATTCGGCTTTCCCCTCGCTCTGCAGGAGCTTCTGGTCAGCGGCTCGTTCCTCGTGCTGGCTGCCATCGTAAACGGTCTCGGTGTTATAGCCTCCGCCGGTCTCGGAGTTGCGCAGAAGCTTATTTCGTACATCATGCTGGTCGCCTCCTCATTTTCGCAGGCACTCGCGGCGTTTGTTGCGCAGAATGTGGGCGCGGGCAGGGAAGAGCGCGGCAGCCGCGCCATGCTGTACGGTATGCTCACAAGCTTTGCCATCAGTGTTTTCATAGCGTGGGGTACATTCTTCCACGGTGATATCCTCTGCCGACTCTTTGCAAGCGACAGCGAGGTAATTGCGGCCGGATTTGACTATATGCGTGCCTATTCCATCGACGTTTTGCAGACGAGCTTCCTGTTCTGCTTCATCGGCTACTTCAACGGCTGCGGACGGACAAAATTTACCATGATCCAGGGACTTGTGGGTGCGTTTGCCGTGCGTATTCCCGTGGCGTTTTTCATGAGCAGACTGGAGCCGGTATCACTTTTCAATATCGCCCTTGCCACACCGATCTCCAGCTTTATCCAGATCGCCGTGTGCGTCACGTATTTCATTATCATCCACAGAAAAAAATCTGCTGCGGTTTAATACTGAAAACTGATTAAAACAAGACATTATGTGTCTTGTTTTAATAGCCGCCTCAGCGGCGTAGTTTTCGTATGAGACGCCTTTTGAAGCATTAACCGAGCATAGCGAGGCTCTTGAATGCTTCAAAAGCTCTGATTAAAAATGTCTATTTTTAATCAGAGATGAGTATAAGGAGAAATCGGAATGTTTTCTTATATATGGCCACTGGCGCTCGTTGTCTTAGCCAATACATTTTATCAGATCTGCGCAAAATCCATCCCCGACGCGCTTGACCCCTTCGCCTCGCTGACGGTGACTTACCTTGTGGGTGCGCTCGTGTCCTTTGTCATCTACTGCGTGATGAACAAAAGCGCGGACCTCCTCCGTGAATACGGCAAGCTCAACTGGGCGCCCTTCATTCTCGGCATTTCCGTCGTCGGGCTGGAGGTCGGCTTCATCTTCGCGTATAAGGCGGGCTGGCCTGTAAGCACGGCGCAGATCGCTCAGTCGTCGGTGCTGGCGATCATCCTTATTTTCGTAGGGTATTTTCTGTATAACGAGGCTCTTACGTGGAACAAGCTCGTCGGGATCATCGTCTGTCTCGGCGGTCTGACGCTTATCAATTTAAAATGAAAAGAGGCATTTTGAATGGACAGAATTATTCGTGCGACAGCCGGTGACGGCTTTATCAAAATGGCGGTCATTGAGGGTCGTGACATGGTCGAGAGAGCAAGAGAAATCCACGGCTGCTCTCCCACCGCGTCGGCGGCTTTGGGACGCACTCTGTGCGCCGCCTCCCTCATGGGCGAAATGCTCAAGGAGGAAAAAGCGACTCTGACAATCCGCGTAAACGGCGGCGGTCCCATCGGAAGCGTCATTGCCGTTTCGGACTCCGAAGGCTTTGTGCGCGGCTGTGTAGGTGATCCTTTTGTCGATCTTCCGCTCCGCTCAGACGGCAAGCTGAACGTCGGCGGCGCCGTCGGAAGAAACGGTATGCTCACCGTAAGCCGTGACCTCGGCATGAGAGAGCCGTATATCGGCTCGGTGGAGCTTGTCAGCGGCGAGATCGCCGAGGACGTAACGAGATATCTTTTGGAGAGCGAGCAGGTGCCCTCCGCCTGCGCCCTCGGAGTACTGGTGGACGTCGACAGGACGATAAAAGCCGCCGGCGGCTTTATCGTCCAGCTCATGCCGGGCGCGGACGAAAAGCTTATCGACATTCTGGAAGAGAACATCTTCATGATGGATCAGCTCACCACGATCCTTGATGAGGACGGCGCCGAGGCGCTTTTTGAACAGGTGCTCAAGGGACTTGAATATCACCTTGTGGGCGAGGTCGAGGTCGGCTATCGCTGCCCCTGTGACCGCGAGAGAGTCGAACAGGCACTCACCTGCATCGAACGGGAGGAGCTTGAAGAGATCATCGCCGAGGGAAAGGACATCTCCGTTTCCTGCCAGTTCTGCGGCAAAGAGTACAGCTTTTCTCCCGACGAGCTGTTGAAACTGAAGAAAGCTTAATGAGAATAGAAAATGATCTCAGTCAGTAATCTTTCATATTCCGCTGCCGGACGCGAGCTTTTCCGGAAGGCGGACTTTACAATAGAGCCTTACGCCCACTGTGCTCTGATCGGCGCAAACGGTGCGGGCAAGACCACCCTTATCGACCTTATGCTCAATCCGGACGATTATCTCTTCAAGGGTAAGGTCATCATGACCGAAGTACACAATATAGGTTATGTAAACCAGTTCGTCGAGCATCAGAAGGACAGAGCCGTCAGCGTTTTTGAATATCTCTCCGAGGATTTTGAGACGATGCAGCGGGAAATGGACGCGCTGTGCGACCGGCTTGAGACGGCGGGGGACGTTGACGCGGTGATGGAGCAGTATCAGAACGCCATCGATAAATTCACGGCTCTGGACGGCTACAACTATGAGGTAAACATTCTCCGTCGGCTCATGACGGCAGAGCTTGAGGATATAAAGGATGTTTGCCTTGCGGATATCAGCGGGGGAGAATATAAGCTCGTGCAGATCATCCGCCAGATGCTCCGTCTTCCCGATCTGCTTGTGATGGATGAGCCGGATGTTTTCCTCGATTTTGACAATCTCAAGGGTCTGCGGGAGCTGATAAACTCCTATGAGGGCACCGTGCTCGTGGCAACGCACAGCCGCTATCTGCTGAACCACTGCTTTGATAAGATTTTGCAGATCGAGGATCGGGACATTCAGGAGTTTGACGGTACATATACCGAATTCTGCCTTACCCGTCTTCGCATGAAGATCGCCATGCAGGAGATATCAAAGAAGGAGTCCGATTTTATCGCTTTTGAAGAGGCTGTGGTGGAGAGACTGCGCGATGACGCCTCCAAGCACCCCGACCTTAAAAAAGGAAAAACGCTGCGGGCGCGTGTGTCTTACGTGGAACGCTGGAAGGCGCGTCATGTGGAAGAGCCGTACATCGAGAGCCGTATGCCGCTCATAAGCCTTCCGGAGGTCGGTAACACCGAGGGGAAGACCGTGCTGTCCGTCGAAAGCTACGGCGTGAAATTCGATGAACAGCTTCTGGAAAACGTGAGCTTTGAGATAAAGGCGGGGGAGAAGGTCGCTCTTGTGGGCGCAAACGGCACGGGTAAGACAACGCTTCTGCGGGAGATATGGAAAGGTGAAAACCCGTCGATCCGTATCGATCGTGATACAAAGGTCGGTTTTCTCTCACAGTTTCACGGGGAGACGCTCAATGAGGAGCAGACCGTCCGGCAGCTCATGGACTCGCTCGGCTTCATAAATGAGCAGAGCGCCGGAGAATATCTCGCGGACTACTGCTTTGAGGACGATATCCTGTACCGGCCGATACGCACGCTCTCGGGCGGCGAGAAAAACCTTTTACAGCTTGTTTGCCTGTCTCTCAGCGGTGCGGGTCTTCTCCTTCTGGACGAGCCGACAAGCCACCTTGATCTGTATGCGCAGAAGGCGCTGGAAAAGGCGGTCTCGGAATACACCGGCGCTGTGCTGATGGTGTCGCATGATTTTTACGCCGTCACCGGCTGCATGGACAGGGTACTTCTTTTTGAAAACGGCACTGTCCGCGCCATGAGCGGCAGAGCCTTCCGCAAAATGATCTACAAGCGCCATTTCTCGCTTGATTATCTCGACATGGAGCAGAAAAAGAAGGAGCTGGAAGCACAGATCAACGCCTCTCTCCGCGAGGGTGACTTTGAGGGCGCAAAGACGCTGTGCGAAAAGCTTGATGCGCTGACAGACGCGACGGAGGCATGAATGGAGCTTTGCATCAAAAGATTTGACGAGCTGACCGTCAATGAGCTTTTTGAGATATATAAGCTGCGCGTCAGCGTGTTCATAGTGGAACAGAACTGCCCTTATCAGGAGGCGGACGAATTTGACAGATCCGCGCTGCATCTGACGCTCCGTGAAAACGGGAAGATACTCGCCTATGCCCGCGTGCTTCCGGCGGGGACGGTGTTTGACGAGGTCTCACTCGGGCGTGTGATCGCCGTTGAGCGGAGAAAGGGCTATGGCAGTCTGATCGTTTCAGAGGCACTCAAAGCCGCCCGGGAGTACTTCGGTGCGGAGAGGGTGGTTATTGAAGCCCAGACCTACGCGAGAGGGCTTTATGAAAAGCTCGGCTTTGTCCAGATCTCCGATGAATTTTCGGAGGACGGCATTCCGCACATAAAAATGCTGAAAATTTTCTGATTAAAGAGGCTTTAGATATGTCTTTCAGTTTACCCGAATACCATGCACCGGATTTTGCTTCTCTCGGTCTTGATAACGCGATCGACGCCGGTCTTGCCGCCTGTGAAACAGACGGTATAGCGCCCGAAGGCTATCACAGTACATCCATTTACCCTGAGTATTTCCGAATAAAGGGACAGTGGCGTCTTGCGGAGGAAAGCCGCATGGACGCAAGCGTTGTTGTCCGTTCGGACGGCAGACTTGACGTCGTGGAAAACCGCGGTCTCCGAAAAGGTGATCGGGTCATTTTAGGCAGAAGTGAAAACGGGGAAGAGGGCGTGTATGTGCACACGGTCGGATTTACTCCGACAAAAGAGAACGGACTTGCCGACCGGTTTGTGTTCCGTCAGGGGCGAAGCCGCGAGACCTCCTATGCCCGCGACTATGATAATCTTCTCGCTCTTCTGCGCCATGAGAGGGAGCATGGGAAGATAGTCTGGGTAATGGGACCGGCCTTTGCCTTTGACGCGGAAGCACGCGAGGCCATGGAAAAGATGATCGGTGCGGGCTACTGTCACGGTCTCATGGCAGGGAACGCGCTTGCCACCCACGACCTTGAAGGCGCATATATGCATACGGCGCTCGGACAGGATATCTATACCCAGCAGTCCCGACCCAACGGACACTATAACCACCTCGATGTTATCAACAAGGTGCGTGCCTGCGGTTCAATACCGGCGTTCATAGAGGAGTACGGCATTGACAACGGCATAATGTATTCCTGCGTAAAAAACAAAGTGCCGTTTGTGCTGACCGGTTCTATCCGCGACGACGGTCCGCTGCCGGAGGTCATAGGCGACGCATATAAAGGACAGTCCGCCATGCGCGATATGCTCAGAGACGCAACGACCGTCATCTGCCTTGCCACCATGCTCCACACCATCGCCGCCGGAAACATGACGCCGTCCTTCCGCGTCCTGCCGGACGGCAGTGTGCGTCCCGTATATCTCTATGCGGTCGACGCGGCGGAATTTGTTGTCAATAAGCTTGCCGACCGCGGCAGTCTCTCTGCCACCTCCATGGTCACGAACGTTCAGGACTTCATCTGGATCGTCGCCGGAGGTTTGGGCGTGATCGGAAAGCACGGATAATACTGTGCCTGCCGGGTAAAAAAATGTTGCCGATCCGCGTAAAATGATGTATTATGTAAATCACTTGATCTGCAAGGGGGGTGCAAGGGAGCGGATTACCCGTTTCCCCTATGCTTGAACACTAAGAAAAAAACGTTTTATATATCCTTTCTGGCGCTTATAAGCAGCATGAGCGTGGTCTTCGGTCATGCCAACATATCCTTCTGGAGCCGTCCGACGGGCTTTCTGTGGGTCTCGACGGTGTTTACGGAGGCGACGCTGCACTGGGCCGTCGGCGTGTTCTTTATGATCTCCGGCGCAACGCTCATGGATTACCGCAAACGCTACACTTTTCCGGAGTATCTGAAAAAACGCTTCCTCAAAACGGCGATCCCCTTTGTCTTCTGGTATGCCTTTGCCCTGATCCTGCCGTATCTGCATATCGGCTTTTCGGGGATCGTGCCGCATATTTCCGTTGAGCTGCCGTGCACGCCGATCCAGATGCTCTACGGTATTTCGGACACGAGCTATGCCGAAATATACTGGTTCTTTATCCCGCTGTTTTTCTGCTACCTGCTTATCCCTCTGTTCTCGGCATTCAAACACCGTGACGCCGTGTTCAATACGACCATTGCGCTGATGTTTGTTGTCTTTACCCTGATACCCTTTTACTGCAAGCTCACCGGTACTGCAAACAAAATCACGCCTTATCTGTCCTTCCAGCCGGAGTATTTCATATTTGTCCTTTTGGGCTATCAGCTCTCGACGAAGGAGCTGAGCAAAAAACTGAGAGCCGTTATCTACACAGCGGGGATCATCGGCTGGGGCCTGTGCTTTTTCGGAATGCTCCTCACCTCAAAGCCGGGAGAGATATCCGGAATGTTCAAGGGCGACCTTAATCTTCCGGCGTTTATGGAACAGATCGCGGTCTTCGTATTCTTCCGGTATGTGGATTTTTCAAAGATCATGAAAGCCGTTCCGAAGTTCGAGAGCATCGTATACACGGCGGCAAGCTGCTCGTTCGGCGTGTATCTCACCCATTATTACTTCATCGTGGGCTTCCCCAAATGGTTCAATATCGATATCGGAAGCATATGGTGGCGGTATATCGGCGCTCTGCTTATATTCACCATGTGCACATTCCTGAGCAGCTTCTGCAAAAAGGTGCCGGTTTTACGGAGACTTATTCCCTGACAGTGTCCCGACGTCGAGGGGGACTGTTTTCCATGGCGATAAGACAGTGATCATTTCATACGGTTTTTTTAACGCTTGCTTTTCGGGCAGGCGTTTTCTCTTCACACTCTTCTCTTTTTTCTTTTTCTTTATCTTTATCTTTATCTTCTTCTCTCTCTATATCTGTTGCGTGACCGTCACGCGACAATGCGTGACTGTCACATGACGCAGGAAGCTTCTGGTTTTCGCGCTGTTTTCGTTTGTGTAATCTATTCTGCTCCCGGAGCTTTATCCGGCGGACGTCTGTCATACGGTTCCTCCTTTACATATATCACAGTACGTGACAGCCACGGTCAAAAAAACAGCTAAGGCAATACCGCGCCTAAATAATAAACTCTTAGCTGATACAAAACAGCAGCCACGTTATGTGACATAGCATAACACAACCGACATAAAATGTCAAGCCTTTATTCGAACCACACAGAGAACCGTCCCCAATGTCGGTAATTTAAGAAAAGCGTATCTGTAGGGCGGGGGCTCGCTCCCGCCGTAACCGCACGGAAACTCCGACTTTCCGGCGGGAGCAAGCCCCCGCCCTACAGATGAAAACGTTAACTTACCGCCATTGAGAACCGTCCCCTGTGTGCGCATTTTTTATGTTGAATTTTATCAAAAGCTGTGTTAACATAATTTTGGTGCTGCCATAACGGTAGGCGGTCAGTCCCTCCGACTCGGAGGGCAGCTTC
>JAUNND010000086.1 GCA_030531595.1 Eubacteriales bacterium
GTTGTCAGCAGCCCGTTTCACGGTCTGCGTGTAGTTCCTTGTAAACTGACCTAAGTGGGATTGCAAGTATCATATTGTATTTGCGCCAAAATACAGACGAAAAGTGTTTTACGAAGAAAAACGGATGGAAATACGAGAAATACAGCGAAAACTTTGCGAGTGGAAAGGAGTAAAGATAATAGAGGGAGAGGTGTGTCCGGATCATATACATATGCTGGTAAGCATCCCGCCCAAAATGAGCGTTTCGAGATTTATGGGATATCTCAAAGGGAAAAGCGCATTGTTGATTTTTCAAAAGTGGGGGAATATGAAGTTTGCGTACCGAAACCGCGAATTTTGGTGTAAGGGATATTACGTAGATACTGCGGGGAAAAACACGAAGGCTATAAAAGAATACATATCAAATCAATTAAAGCACGATAAAGAAAGTGACCAGTTAGCGATTTTTGACCCGCAGGACCCATTTATGGGTAGTAAGTAACAGTTGCGTGGCTGGCAGGCCAACCTAAAAGCGCACTTGTGCGCCGCCAGTATTGATTAGGGCTTTGCCCGAAAATGAAATACCACCCGCTATGCGGGTGGATATTTATTATACATTGAAATCCGCACATTCGATTTATTATCTGCAATCGCCTACAATATAGGCACAAGGAGGTAATCACAAATGGCAGGGTTTATTGAAGAGTTCTACTACGGAAATATTGATCCGCAAGCACGAAGTGCAAGACCTGACGCCGCAGTCCGAAAAGAAATGCAGACGCTGACCGACTACGAGGATGAACTTACGAATCTTCTCACGGGCGACGAAAAGAAAAAGTTTCTTTCTTACGTCAACGCTTGGGGCGTAGTCAATGGCGAGGGAAATCTCGACAGTTTTATAGTGGGCTTTCGGCTTGGAGCGGCATTTATGCAGGACACATTTCTTTCCAACAAAGCACCGTACACAAACTATTTGAAGGAGGAATACAATGCGTGAAGTAAAACGGCATATTTACGTGGACGATTTTGAACACCGGTTATTGGTCGGGTGCCTTATGACGGCACGGAACGAGTATATCCACGAGGACAAGCCGATTGAGGACGTCAATGAACTTATTTTGAAAATCGTTGACGCTCCGACAAAGAAACTGCGGGTTATCTTGAAGGAGGACGCATAATGGAAAAGTACATAACAGATGAGCGTACCGAGCTGAAATATGAGCTTGTCGGAGATTATTATTTCATTGCCGGTGATGAGGAGCCAGAGGAACGCCCCATCGGAATATGGGGGCAACGGCACCTGCGGTATCTAAAGCAACACCGCAGGACAGTTTACGCCGAGCTGCTGACAAGCGGTAAGCTGAATGATTACCTCGTTGATCTCAATGAACAGGCGGAGGATATGTTCTCTCGGCTGGTAAAAGAACTTGCCGAAAAGGAATGTATCACAGAAGCACTCAAAGCAGAGAATCAGATGCTTTGGGTACAGCGGATGAACGCAGTCCGAGAGACGGCACTGGAAATCGTTAATCAAGATCTGATTTACGCATAAAGAAAGCGGAAGGGTTTCGTTCTGAAATCCTTCCGCTGTTTTCTATTGCACTTTCTTCATTTTAAAGGTTCTGCCGTCCTCGCTGACAAGTGTCAGCGTATCTTTAGTGACGGTATAGGTATAAGTGCTGTCTGTGGCTGACTCGTTCTCAAAGTCAATAGAGAGCTTGTCGCCGTCTGTTTTATAGGTAAAGGCGTATGTGTCGTTTGGGAGCTCTAATGCGCCCTTGCCATCCTTGTCAAAGCGATAAACCGTAACCGTGTCATAGTCCCACTTTCCCGATATGGAATTATCGGCAGAACAGCTTTTGCAGAGCAGAACAATTCCGATAATCAGAACTGCCAAAATAATCAAAGCAATAATACCACGCTGAATTCTCTTTCGCCACAACCTTTTACGCCTTATGGCAGCTCTTCTCTCGTATTCTGCTCTTGATATGTTCGGGCGCTCTGTTGCCTGTGGCATAACGATATCTCCTTAATCGAAAGGGCGACGGTTTGCAGCCGCCGCCCTTTGGTCTGTTTTAGAATTTTAGCTTAGTCAGCGTTATACTTTTTCTTTCTGCCATATAACGTAGTACCAACGAGAACGCCGCCGCTGATGAACAGAAGGGCAATCCACAGGAACATATGGCTGTTATCGCCGGTCTGCGGACTGGTGGGATCAGCAGGCTTCGTGGGATTGGTCGGGTTAGTCGGATTCGTCGAATCGGTAGGATTCGTTGGATTAGTAGGATCAGTCGGATTATCTGTCTTAACTTCTGTCCATTTAGCGTAAACCGTCGTGTTTGCGTTGATGGTAGCATCAAAGTCGAACGCTACGTTAAACGTTGAATCAGCATACCAGCCGCTGAATGTCCAACCTTCTGCGGTAGGATCAGCAGGCTTGGTTGCCTTGTATCCTTCCTCAACCGTCTGTGCTGCAATCTGATCGCCGTGACCGTTCATATTGAAGGACACAGTGTAGGTGGTAGTAGGCGGCGTTGTGTTCTTCGTCCACTTCGCATAGATCGTGGTATCTGCAGCAATTGTAGTGTCAAAATCAAATGCTGCGGAGAAGGTAGCATCTGCATACCAGCCATCGAATGTCCAACCGCTTGCAGTAGGATCGGCAGGCTTGGTTGCCTTATTTCCATCCTCAACCGTCTGCGCTGCTACCTGTGTGCCGTGGCCGTTCATGTTGAAGGTTACGGTGTAGGTAGTAGCAGGCGGTGTGGTATTCTCTGTCCACACCCATTTAATTGTTACACTCTTAGTATTATTTATCGTATATTCATCACCAACTGCATATTCAGTTCCCTCTATTTCATAATGTGAGAACTCTTTTCCATCTGGTGCATTAACTTTTCCTAAATTTGTATCATTTAATTTTAAAACATATGGGTTAGTAATAGTAACAATAGATGGTATAGTTTCCTCTAAATCCATAGTAGGGTCATCTGGTGTTCCACCGTTTATATCTAAAATTATTTTATATGCATCTTTCCATAAGAACTTAATAGTTGCATCACTATGAATTGTATAAGTGCTACCATCTAATTCATACCTTGTTCCATTTATTTCCAATGCATCTAACACCTTACCATCTGGTGCATTAACTACTAATGATAATGTAGAATCTAAGTTCATTTCATCTCCATCATCAACAGTTTTATTTGCAATTACTGATTCTAATCCAGTCTTTGGTGTTCCACCATTTAGATTAAATGTTAATGTATATATTTTTTTTATTAATATATTACCAGTGCTTGAAAAGTTTGTGTTTTCCTCATAGTATTCCATTCCATTACTTAAAGTAATATCTGATTCTGGTATATTTGTTCCACCTGAATTTGATGTTATATCCACAATTCCGCCATTTATTTCAATTTTACCGTTGACAGCGTTAG
This sequence comes from Eubacteriales bacterium, assembly GCA_030531595.1. Lineage (GTDB taxonomy): Bacteria > Bacillota > Clostridia > Oscillospirales > Oscillospiraceae > Limivicinus. The sequence goes on from JAUNND010000086.1 coordinate 3,420, forward strand.
TTTCTTCACCTTCTGGTCCAATAACAGGTTGAGAATAAATTCCATAAGAACCTGTAGATGTCAATTCTAATTTCCCAGAATTAACAATAAGTTTATGAGCAGAACTATCACCATTCCCTAATAGTATAGCTTGCTTTTTATTGTCTACTTTTATTAAACCTCCATTTACAGTTATAGTTCCATCTTTATTTGAAACAATTCCTGAATAACCATCAGCCCTCGTTCTATTTATAGTTACATCACTATTTACAAAGTTAATATCATGATTGCCCCAAATTCCTGCTGCATAAGATTCATTCACTGTAACAGTCGTATTTTCAATCTTTAAATCTCCACCTGGCGTATCATAATATCCAATATAAATACCATAATATGCATTATTGATAGTAAGAGTTCCACTACCTTTAATTATAACGTTACAACCACCAGCTGCATTTATACCATCAGCCATATTTTTACCATCTATCGTATTGTATCCAACCAAATCGATTGTCAAATTCGGCAATTTTGAACGAATAGAATAATAATCCCACCCATCTTGAATATATTTGTCAATTGTTGCATTAACAAGAGTTAATGTATTAGTGTCTACATCAAATGTTGCTGTACCACTACCACATGCAATAGAAGTTTTATCACTTGTAAATTGCTCTTCATTTACCCAAAGGTCATATGAGACAGTTTCAGTTGCAAATGCGCTCATCGGCATCAGCGACAGACACATCACAAGACAGAGAAACAGGCCTAGTATTCTCTTTTTCATTTCATTTTCCTCCAAGAATAGTATTTGAATTTACTTAAATTATTTGACAGTTTCGGTGGATCGGGGCCGGGCGATGCCCAGCCATATCCATACTTGATGATCCTCATAAAGCTGACATCGACCTTCTTTCTGATACGGCATAATTCTCATTATGTTGCAATCCGATGCGGCAGAATAAAAAAACAGCATCCCAACAACGAAAAAAGAGCGCAGGAAAAGAAGCCTTTACTGACTTTTGAAAAAAGAAGCCGGAAAAGGCTGATTTGTGCTGCATAAATTGTGACGAAACCTTGATATTTCGGAAAATTTCGGATATACACCTTGATTTTTTTCGTGTTTTATGCTATGATATTTATGTAATTCTATACACTGGTTGTATTGCGTATATACGCCATACAACATAATGAGAATTACGTTTCATCCGCTGTTTTCGGCGTTTTTTGCTTTCAGATCACAAGCCGCATTGTTTCCATCAGCTTTCTGTGTTCACTGCCTGAGGAAATGATATAAATGCGTGTTGTTTCGATGGACGAGTGACCGAGAATGTCGGCGAGCTTGGCAATATCCTTTTCGATACCGTAAAATATACGGGCGAACAGATGCCGCAGATTGTGCGGAAATACTTTTCCGGGATTCACCTCTGCTTCAAGGCAGAGATTTTTCATTTCCCGCCAAATGTTTGTACGGCTCATCGGCTTGCCCGTGCGGGTGATGAAGACCGCGCCCGTTGTAATATGCTGCTCGGATATGTAGCGAAGCAGTTTCTTTTGCAACTCTTTTACAAAAAAGACAGTGCGTGTCTTTCCTTTGAGGGAGACCGTTGCCTCGCCCCTGCGGACGGCTTCTGCGGTGATGAATTGCAATTCGCTGACACGGATACCCGTTCCGCAGATGGTTTGCAGAATAAGATTCAAACGTTCGTTGTGATTTCTTTCTGCTGCCCGGCATAGCCTTGCGTATTCCGCTTTCGTCAGTTCCTTCTCCTCGGAACAGAATACCTGCCGCTGAATTTTTACCGTTTTCACCTTACAGTCCGACCAACCGAGGAAATCAAAGAGCTTGTGGAGTGATGCCAGCATCGAATTGATACTGCGGGGAGCGTAGCCGTTTTCGGTCAGATACGCTTTGTAGGCGATCACGACTTCCTTGGTGACCTTCCCGCCGTTTATATATTCCGCAAACGCCTTAACGTCCCGCAGATATTTCTCTACGGTCGCCGCCGCTTTTTCCTCCTCGCTCAGCTTTTTATGAAATGCTGATATGATTTCTTTTGTTATTATTTTTCCTTTCATCGTTAGTACCTCCCGGATAAGTATTGTCAGTTTACCCGAAAAGCCGAAATTCATAGGTTGTCACCCTATAGTGTAGGAAACAGCCTGCGAAAAAACGAATGTGCGGATTTTCGTGTATAGCAAAGCCCCGCTCGGAATCAAGAATTTTTCTTGGCTCCGGGTGGGGCTTTTTGCGTTTTATGGGCTATATTTTCGTAATCGGTATGACCGCCGTCTGCGGGAACTGTTCCTTTATAGCTTGACGTACGATCCAGTCGCCTGCGGCGGCAAAGAAGAAGCCGCCTTTCTTATCTGCGTACACATAGCGGGTAACATCGTAATCGTCATCGCCGGGCGTGTAATAAATTTCACCCCAGTCGTTATTGTGGTCGGCGCAGTATTCATATACGATTTCGGTTTTCGTCTTTTTCTTGCGCCGCAGTTCTACGATATGGATATATTCGTCAGCGGCAAGATCAACGAGAATTTTATCGTATGCCTTATGAACGATACGGTAGGCAGTATCGGGCGACGAAAGCGTGTGCTGCAAGGCAAGGTCGGCGTATGCTTTTTTCTGCCGGAACATTAGGACCGACTCACCGTTTTCGCCCGTTCCGTTCTCCAGTACGCCGTGACATTCTCTGCAAAAGCCGAGATGGTCGGCAATCATCGAGCATTCCCGAATATCCAGTTTTTCATATCGGTCGAATACGGCATCTGCCCGCCATTCGTCAAAGAACATTTTTGCAGGATCGGTAGTATCGTCCCGTGTTACATCTTCGGCGGAGCTTTCGCCGTCTTCGTCGGCATACTGGCGGTAAAACTCGGCGTAGCTCATGTTCCGCAGACCGGCGGTGATGATCTCCCTTGTGTCCTTGACGCTCTTGCCGATTTCGGCGGCGATACGGGATATCGTTTCATCGTCGGATTTGCCATATTTGTTGTAGAGTGCCATTGTTTTGCGGAGCAGCTTGTACTCATCGCTGCTCTGTACGGTATAGCCCGTCCGCATCGTGCGAATGTATTCGTCGATCTCGTTTTTGACGTAATATTCCTTGTAAACGAGGAACGGAACGCCGAGAGAAATGTCATAATTGGCAAGGGCTTTGAGAATCCCGAACACGGCGGCTTGCTTCATATCCACAAAATGCCCCCGCATCGAATACTCCTGCACGGCGGTCATCATCTGTGTATTCAGCGTCGGCTCATAGTAATGCAGAAACCACGAGAGATATTTCTCGTCCTTTTCGGCAAAGTACAGATCAATATAGTCTTGAAAATCGTCCTTCTTCGGTGGTGCCGGCGTCAGACGGTAGCGGTATAGATCTTGTTTCCAATCGTCGTTCTTCATCGGCACTCACCTCCATTCCGACAGAACGGTATTGTTATTTCAGCCCTGCATCCCGGTATAACTTTTCACGGGACATATCCTTTTTGTAGTGTTTTTTTGCGTAATCATCATCCATCATCGCTGTTTTCTTATGATCCAAAGCCAACGCTTTTGCCGCCTCGCCAATCTCGGCGGGGATCGTTCCACGCTTCACTTCGGTGCGGATAGCGGAACAACGGTTGGTATATATTGCGGAGATCGGATCGTTCTCCGCTTTTTCTTTGCGCTTCATTGAGGCGGCATATCTGCGGCAGGTCACGTTCTGTCCCCGTATCTGTGCGGGAGCAATACCCATACAATACTGCTGACGGCGGGCGGACTGCATAAGGAAATACCGCTTGCAGATCCCGCACCGTCTCGGATAATGCCCGTAGTGCAGGCCTTCAAAGAAATCCGTCAGCACGAAAGCAATATACCGATCAAAAGTCAAACGGCGGGCAACTGTCTCGCCGCTGCTTGCCTTGTTCTTTTTGAGGGAGATATATTCCGTCGTCAGCGGAAACGGTATCTGTCCGAATACGTCAAGTGCTATGGGAAGCAGATGCTTTTCGTCAAAACGTTCGGCTTCGTCGATACGTTCCACAAAGACGGTCAGTTTGTCGTGGGCTGAGATAAGGTCGGCACTGACGTTATTGAAAAACGTGAGAATTGAAACGCTGTTTTCAATCAAAACTGCCGCATCCTTGTCCGTTCTTTCTGCGTATCGGTACGCCGTGCCGACGGCGACCTCATCCTGCGGAAACATACTGACCTTTGCTTTTTCAGAAAGATAGGAACAAATGTGCTCTCCGTTTTCCTCCGTGAAAAGATTTGTTACGCAGTCTGTTATGGCAGAGTTATCCAGCGTATCAAAGGGGTGCAGCTTCGGCAGAGATTTCATAGCTTCCAATACGTTTCTTCCGGTGCTGACAAATTCGGATATATTCAGGTATCCGTTTTCAAGTTGCCGAACGATATTAGAGTTTACATCGTCACTGAAAACGGCGATCCTTGCGGCAGTATCGTTCAGATAATATTGATTCAGCAGATGCGTGGCGAACAGCCCGGCGGCATAGATCTTTCCGCCTACATAAACCCGTCCGTCACGGTAATCCGCCTTGAAACTGAAAAGTTTTTCCGTCATATCCGATCCTCCATCTTTATTCTATCATAGGAAGTGTCCCATAAAACTCCCATTGCGAATTCCAGAACACAAAAGTGTCTTTTTCTTATCGTTTTTTCTATTATATCACAAAA
>JAUNND010000087.1 GCA_030531595.1 Eubacteriales bacterium
AGGGCACATTTTATCCGTCAGCTGCCGCAGACGTATTGTGCGGTGTTGCCATAATTCAACAGGAGGGCTGTATGACAGACTATTCCGCTATTTCGGATAACGCGCTTATATCGCTCCTTCATTCCGGAGACTCGGAGGCGGGAAGCGAGCTTGCCCACAGATACCGCCCCATGGTCAAGCGTCTGACGCGCCCGTATTTTCTTGTGGGCGGCGACAGTGAAGACCTCATTCAGGAGGGCATGATCGGTCTTATCAGCGCCATGCAGAATTACAGCGAAGAAATGAACTGCACCTTTCACTCCTATGCGGAGGTCTGCATCAGACGGCGCGTGCTCTCCGCGATCAGAGCCGCCAACCGGTTTAAGCATATGCCCATGAACAGCAGACTGTCCCCCGAGGAGCTGTACACTTCCGAAAACGACGGGGCATACGCGCTCACCGGAGATCAGTATGCCCATGAGCCCGAGCGCCTTTTTCTGCTCCGTGAGGAGAAAAACAGCATCTCCGCCCTGTGCGGCAGGCTGCTTACGCCGCTTGAAAAGCAGGTCCTTTCGCTCTATCTCGACGGTCTGAGCTATGAGGATATCGCCGTGAGATGCGGCAAAAGCGAAAAATCTGTGGACGGCGCGTTACAGAGGATAAAAAAGAAGCTTGCGAGATCGCAAGCTTCGGAAAACGATTTTGTTATCTGATCCTTTCGCCGCCGATATACACCTCTTCAAGCTCAAAGCCGTCATCGCAGACGACAAAGTCCGCCAGCTTTCCCACGGCTATCGAGCCGATCTCATTCTCGGCGTGAATGGCGCAGGCAGGGTTATACGCGGCGGCTCTCACGGCGTCCTCCGCTCTTATCCCGAAGGCTATCGCCTTTTTCATGCACATATATAGATTGCTTGCCGAGCCTGCGATCGTCCCGTCGGAAAGTCTCGCAACGCAGTCGGACAGGAAAGCCATCTGACCGCCTATCTCATATTCACCGTCCGGCATACCGCAGCAGCGCAGCGAGTCGGACACGAGGACGATCCTCTCCGCGCCGAAAAGCTTAAACGCCATACGCACGGAGGACGGATGCACGTGCAGCCCGTCGCATATAAGCTCCGCTCTCACCTTTTCGTTCTCGGAGCCTGCCCCGATGGGGCCGGGTCTGCGGTGGTGGATAGAGGGCATGGCGTTGAAAAGATGGGTAAGCTGCGTGGCTCCCGCTCCGATCGCGGATACGGCTTCCTCATAGCCGCAGTCGGTGTGGGCGATGGAAACGGTGCACAGCTCGGAGGCTCTTTCGATAAAGTCGGCGGCGCCTTCAAGCTCCGGCGCGACGTCAACGATCCTTATAAGCCCTTCGCTCCCGTCATACAGCTTTTTGAAGCCCTCAAAGTCGGGCTTTTTAAGATACGCCGCGTTCTGTGCGCCCTTTTTCTTTTCGGAAAAGTACGGGCCCTCCATATTGGCGCCGACCAGACGCGCCGCACCCTTCGGCGCTTCCTTTTTCACCCGCAGACCGGCGGCAAACGCCTTTTCAAGCACATCATAGGGCAGAGTGAGCGTGGCGGGTGCAAATGAGGTCACGCCGTTGTGCGCCTCATAACGCGCCATTTTTATATTTCCCTCATAGTCGCCGTCGGAGAAATCAACGCCCGAATTGCCGTGGGTATGCACATCGACAAGCCCGGGAATGACGCGCCTTCCGCCTAAATCGACCGCACCGTCCTTTTCCTCTCCCACGGCGGTAAATCTGCCGTTTTCAACGGAAAATCCGCCTTTGACGAATTTGAAATCCTCAGTATAGATAAGAGCATTTCCGAAATTCATATATAACACCTCTTCGGATAAAATATTTTCAGACGATCGTAAAGCTGAGTAGTTGTTATTATGTAAACTCATATCTGTAGAGCAGGGGTTCCGCTCCCGCCGCAGATAAGCAGCAATTCCAACCTTTCGGCGGGAGCAAGCCCCCGCCCTACAGATATGATCAGGCAATTGTAAAAATCAGACAGATAGTCAATATTTTATGTAAACCATATACCGTAGGGAACGGTCTTGACCGTTCCGTGCCGTGCGTGATATCGGATCGCATAAAAAATATCATCAAAAGGAGAACACAACATGGAAACTGCATTGGAGCGCTTTCTGCGCTATGTAAAGGTCAGCACCGCATCGGACGAGCATACCGGCGCCTCCCCTTCCACCGAGCGGCAGAAGGATCTCGGACACATTCTGGAGGCGGAGCTGAAGGCTCTTGGCGCAAGGGACGTGCACATGGATGACTGCGGCAACGTGATCGCGACGCTGAACGCAAATATCGGCAGACACGCGCCGGTATTGGGGCTGATGGCTCATATGGACACCTGTCCGGACGCATCCGGCGAGAACGTAAATCCCCGCATCGTAAAATACGGTGGCGGTGAGCTTAAACTCAACGACAGTGTTTCCCTCAACGAAAAGCTATGCCCGGGTATCGAAAAATATATCGGTGAAGAGCTGATCGTCACGGACGGCACGACGCTTTTAGGCGCGGACGACAAGGCCGGTGTGTCCGAGATCATGGCAGCCGTTGAGCGCATTATCGCGGAGAACATCCCCCACGGTGAGCTGAGGATCATCTTCTCCACCGACGAGGAGATCGGCTGCGGCGTCGACGGGCTCGATGTAAAGGAGCTTGCCTGTGACTTTGCGTATACGGTAGACGGCGGCGCACTCGGTGAGATCGAGTACGAAAACTTCAACGCCGCTTCCGGAACGGCTGTTTTTCACGGCGTGGGCGTACATCCCGGCTCCGCAAAGGACGTTATGATAAACGCCGGAACAGCGGCTATGGAGTTCAATGCCCTGCTTCCCGCCGAACAGGTGCCCGAAAATACCGAGGGCTACGAGGGCTTTTTCCATCTGCACGCCATGGAGGGCTGCTGCACGGACGCACGTCTTGAATACATCATCCGCGACCACGACAGGGAGAAGTTTGAGGCGAAAAAGGCGCTGTTCATGCGCTGCGGTAAAGCCATCAACGATAAATACGGTGAAGGCGTTTGCGAAACGTCCGTAAAAGACAGCTATTACAACATGAAGGAGAAGATCATGCCGCATTTCCATCTTATCGACAGAGCGAAAGCGGCGTTTGAAGCGAACGGCGTCAGACCGGAATGTGTGCCCATTCGCGGCGGTACGGACGGCGCAAGGCTCTCGTGGGACGGTCTTCCCTGCCCCAATCTCTCCACGGGCGGGTATAATTTTCACGGCGTCCGCGAGTGGATACCGGTAAAGAGCCTTGAAAAGATGACCGATGTCATCGTCTCGCTCGTAAAGAGCTTTTAACCGATAAGAAACCTGTAGCTTTTCCTTGCGATCCCCAGCTCTTCGTTTGCCGGAATGACCAGCACCTTAACGCCGGACGCTTCCGTGGACACAACGCCCTCGGAAACGACGGCGTTCTTTTTTTCGTCCAGCTCTATGCCGAAATGCTTCACGCTCTCGCAAACGCGCTTTCTGATCTCATCGGAGTGCTCGCCTATGCCGCCGGTGAAAACGAGCATATCAAGCCCGCCGAGCTCCGCGTAAAACATTCCGATATAGCGCACCACGGAGGTAACGAACGCCGATACCGCAAGAGATGCGCGTTCATTTCCGTTATTCGCCGCCTCCAGCACGAGCCTCAGATCGCCGCTTACGCCCGAGATACCCAGAAGCCCGCCGTTTTTGCTCAGCCCCGCCATGACCTCCCCGAGCGGCATACCCTCGCTGAGAAGGAACGGGACGATATACGGGTCTATGTCGCCGCAGCGGTTTGCGTGCAATACGCCGGTCTGGAGCGAAAAGCCGAAGCTTGAATCAACGCTTTTGCCGTTTTCGATGGCGCAGAGCGAACAGCTCCCGCCTAAATGGCAGGAGATTACGCGGTCGTTTTTTCCGTAGAGCGCGGACTGCTCGGAGATATATTCATGAGACGCGCCGTGATACGCAAGGCGCCTGACGCCGTACCTTTCGTACCACTCATACGGCACGGAATAGATACTGCGCTCCGGCGGGATCGTCGTATGAAAGGCCGTCTCGAACACGCCGATCAGCGGCGTTTCGGGCAGAAGCTCCTTAAACTGCTCCACGGCGGCGAGATACGCGCTGTTGTGCACGGGGGCGATATAAAGGTAATCCCGCATCCCCTGTATCACATCCTCCGTCAGCTCGTGTACGCCCGGATAGCCTTTGGAAAGGACCGTCTTGAAGCCGACGGCCTCAAGCTGCTCTATCCTGTTGACGGGAACGTCGCCGTCGGAGAGCATTGCTTCAAGGAATTGCCGGATACCTGTTTTATAATCCGGCACGGACTGCCCTTCCAGAGTAAAGCCTTTGCCGGTGCTTTCGTTTTTATAAGTGAAGATCGCGCTGTCGGCACTTCCCACGCGCTCTACATAGGCGCGGCAGTAAACGCGCTCCTCGGGCATTTCAAAGAGCTTGAATTTCAGCGATGTGCTGCCCACGTTGCATACAAGAAGCTTCATTTTCTCTCCTCCGTTGATATGACCGTATCGGCGATCTCCTCCGCGCTTATCGCCCCGAAGGAGTACGGGATATCCGTTGTAAGGAGCGCTCTCATAACGTCCTCACGGCGCAGTCTTACGCCGACGAGGGCGTTTTCCGCGTCCGTACACTCGGTAAGCGCCATAAAGTCACCGGAAAAACGTATTTTCACGATCCTTCCCTTTTCCGCGTTCAGACTGACCTCCAGCGTGCCGCCGTCAAATCTCGCTTTGTTATGAAAGGCAAATTTCGGGCTTCTGCCATAGGTCCAGTCCCAGGAGCGGTACTTTTCATCGGCGTTTTTTTCGATCTCGGCGATCTCCTCCGCCGAAAGCGTGCGCATGACCGCCCCTTCGGCGCAGAGCCGCCGCTGTATTTCGTTTTTGAACTGCGCCACGGTGATATCCTCCGGCAGAAAATCGGAGATATTCCCGACGCGGCTTTTGACGGATTTTGAGCTTTTTGAGATGAATTTCGCCGGGTCTGCGTTCAGAGCACCGGCGATCATCTCGGGATTTGATTTAAAAAGCAAAGTGCCGTGGTGCAGGATACGGTCTTTGTGTATCCGCTGCGCCACGCCCGAAACCTTTTTATCTCCGACAAGAATATCGTTTCTCCCGCTCAGGTGCGCCTCGACGCCCATCGCGCCCAGCGCCTCGCAGACGGGACGGCAGAACTTTTCCATACTCAGCTCCGTCCGGTCGAGCGCGTCTGTGATAAAGGAATAGTTGAGGTTGCCGAGATCGTGATATACGGTGCCTCCCCCTGTCGTGCGGCGCACGACGGTGATGCCGTGTGCCTCGACAAAGGCGGCGTTGATCTCCTCCGCGGCGTTCTGGTTCAGCCCGACAACGATCGTGTTTTCGTTCTGCCAGAGCATCAGCCAGTCTCCCGACAGCTTATTTTTCAGAATATATTCCTCGAACGCGAGATTAAAACACGGGTCGACACGGCCCGTTTCTATATAGTTAAGACTCATAGGGACCGTCCTTCTGCAATACACACAGCTTTCACCTTCACCGTCTTCCGGAAACGGTATTATTGTGATCAGAGATCAAAGCTTATGATGAGGCTGTTCGTTTCAAAGGCGTGCATATAGTTTATATCCGAGGCAATAGCGCTGACGATGCGGATGCCGATATTCCGTGTCGGATCGGCGGTGTCTGCGTTTGCGGCGGCGATCTGCTTCGTTACGTCGTACTGCCGGCAGTCGTCGCGCATTCTGATAACAAATCTGTTCTCCGTGATGACGACACGCAGGTCGATGATCGGATGCGCGGAGCGGTTGCCCGCAAAGCCGTACATGACCGTGTTCGCCGCAAGCTCCTCAAAGCAGAGCGCGGCATAATAGGCTGTCCTGTGCTCGATCTTATGTCCCTTGCAGAAGAGCATTATCTGCTCCGAGGCAAGCGATACGTCGTCCATATTGCGTATATCGAGCGAGATGACCTCAGCGGGACTCAGCTGAAATTCATCGGGCAGAGCGAGGATATCCCTGCGCGACGGGATAAGCCTGCGGCACTTTATCGCATAGAAGACTCTGACGGCAAGCAGGGACAGCGCATCGCTGACGGTGAAGCAGGCGAGTATGCCGTAGACGCCGAACAGCCGACCGAGCGCGAACGCGGACAGCAGAACGAACCCAAACTGCGCGGCGAAGATCAGAAGATTCATATTACGCCTGCGCTGTATCGCCTGCAGATATTTTATGCGGTTCGTAACCAGTGCCTGAAGCGGATTTTGCAGAGCAAGCATACGGATAGCGAAGGTGACCATGTCACACAGCTCCCCGTCCCCGCTGACATAAAGCCTTGCCGCAAACGGCGCAAGCAGGAACAGCGCAACGCAGACAGCGCCGCAGCACACGGTGATCGTTTTTCTCCTGCATACGCTTACCGCCTCGATCGCCTCGTCGTTGACTTCTCCGTAATACAGACCCGTCAGCAGCGCAACAGCCGATGCGATACCCGCCCCGAAGATCTCAACAAAGTTGGAAAGGCTGTTTCGCACGGAAAGCGCCGACATTGCGAGAGCGCCGCCGTAGGCGATGATGATCGTGTTCAGAATAATGGGGCGCAGGGTGTTGAAAACCCTTTTGAGCGCACGTTCTCCGCCGTAGCTGAGCATCTGCATAAATTCCCGAACAGGCATATCGGGGCGCACAAAATGCAGCATACGGTCTTTTTTCAGAAAATGCGTGCACTGATACATCAAATTCAGATAGCTTGCGGCAGCCGTTGCAAGACCGACGCCGATGATACCGAAGCCGAGCTTTACCGCAATAATATCGAGCACGATATCCGCGGCAGCCTCGATGATCGCACCTGTCTGAATGGTTTTGCGGCCGCTGTCGAGCTGAAACGCGGGCGCGAGGATAGCGGTCATAATAAGCGGCGGGATGCCGACGCCGATACCGATGAGGTACCGTGATGCGGGTATGAGCAGCTCCGCGCCGTTTCCCGATGCGCCGAGCAGCGCGGCAAAGGGCTTTGCGAATATCAGAGCAAGAGCCGTCAGCAGCAGCGAAACGACTGTACCGACATAGACCGTTGCGCTGAAAAAGCGGGACAGCTCCTTTTGCTGGCCGCGCCCGATCAGCTGAGTGCATCTGACCTGCATTCCGACGGCGAGCAGACCGCTGATAACGCCCATGATGCTGTATATCGGGTGGACGATACCCTCAGCCGCCATAGCCTCGGAGCCGAGGAAACGGCTGATGACAAGTCCGTCGATGAAGCCCGAGCCGACCTGAGAGAACTCGATGACCGAGCCTGTCAGAAACAGCGAGAAAAACATCCTGTTCGTGATCGCCCAACGGTGATTATTCTTTTTGAAAATCGATTTAAAATCCATTACCGTTCCTCAATAACAGAAATATATTTCGACACGAATTTTTTCAGACAATTTCTCAAATTCCGTTTATTTGGTTTATAATACCACAACTTTCAATGCTTTTCAATGGTTTAAATCCCGCCGGATTTCGCGGAGCGGCGGATTCTTCCGGAGGCTCCGGTGTTCCTCCGCTGTCCGGCTGCAAAATCTATCAAAACAAAAATGATCTCCGTGCAAAACGCAATGTCATTAAGTTAAGAAAATCGTGTCCGTAGGGCGGGGGCTTGCTCCCGCCGAAAAGTCAGGGTTTCCGCAGTGTTACGGCGGGAGCAAGCCCCCGCCCTACAGTGAAAAATCATTAACTAAATGACATTGCGTGCAAAACGGGGATCATTTTTTGAATGAAGTCGCCCATTTACGCATTTCTTCGTTTCTTCATAAGCGAAGCGTCTTCATTTCTTCATTCCTTCATCAGCCCGCAAGGGCGACTTCATTGAAAAAAAGCTCATCCTTTCGGATGAGCTTTTTCAGTGGGGGAAGATGGATTCGAACCATCGAAGGCATTGCCAGCAGATTTACAGTCTGTCCCCTTTGGCCACTCGGGAATTCCCCCATATTCA